>CATPAX010000061.1 GCA_955652215.1 uncultured Solirubrobacteraceae bacterium
CGAGGACTCGAAGTCGCTGATCGCGCTCCTGTGGCTCACCCGCCGCAGCGCACCGCGCTGAGTCGGCAGGAGCCGCCGCGGGCGGCCCGAATCATCCCAGCATGACCCGTGTAGACGCGGCCGAATCCTCGCGGCGCCTGAGCGACCTCACGCTCGAGTTCATGGCCTACCTCGAGCTCGAGCGCGGGCTCTCGCGGCACACGCTCGAGGCCTACCGCTCCGATCTGCAGCAGTACGGGGGGTTTCTGGCGCGAATCGGCCGTGACCCGATCATGGCCACCCCGTCGGATCTTGGGGCGTTCGTCTCTGAGCTCGCCACCGGGAGCGACGGCCGGCCACCCATGGCGCCCGCCACGCTGCAGCGAAAGGTCGCGTGCCTGCGCTCGTTCTACCGGCACCTCCGCCGCGAGCAGCTGATCGAGCACGACCCGACCGCACAGCTCCGCTCGCCGCGGACCCGGGGGCGACTGCCAAAGGTACTCAGTCGCGACGAGGTCTCGCGTCTGCTGGAGCAGCCGCGGGGCGGATCCCCGGCGGCGCTGCGAGACCGGGCGCTGCTCGAGACTATTTACGCGTGCGGGCTCCGCGCCTCGGAGGCGACCGGGCTGGGGCTATCCGAGCTCGACCTCGAAGCCGGTGTTCTGCGGAGCACCGGCAAGGGATCGAAGGAGCGCCTGGTCCCGGTGGGCGGCAAGGCGATCGAAAGCCTGAGTGCGTACCTGACACGGGGACGCCCACTGCTCGTCGGCCTGCGCGAGGAGCAGCGGGTGTTCGTGAACGTACGGGGTGGCCCCCTCTCTCGCCAGGGCCTCTACAAGATCATCCAGGGCCACGCGCGCAGTGCCGGACTCGAAGGCCGGATGAGCCCCCACACGCTCAGACACACGTTCGCGACGCATCTGCTTGCCGGCGGCTGCGACCTGCGCTCGCTTCAGGAGATGCTCGGTCACGCGGACATCGCGACGACTCAGATCTACACGCACCTCTCGGCGGAGCGCCTGCGCGACGTCTACTTCGACGCCCACCCTCGCGCCCAGCTGACGGCGCGGCGCTCCACCTCGGGCGCCTGACTGTCTTCTCGACGGTCGTCAGCTGCGCGACGAGCGGGAACGGGGCGTTGGCGGCTTGGGTGAACAGCGCTAGCCAACGCCGCATGAGTACTCCTCACGAGGCTCCTTCGCAATCTCCAGGGCCCTACAGTCCCCGTTATGACCCTCACTCACTTCGACGATGCGCCTAGCCGGGAATTCGAGCTCGGGCATCTGCGCGGGCGCTGGACGCTCCTGGGTGACGCTGCCGGCAGCGTCGCAGTCGGCCTCAGGCGCATCGAAATCCCCGAGGGTGGATGGTCCACGCCTGCTCACGAGCACGGCCGAGCCGAGGAGATCTTCTACGTACTCGCCGGTCGCGGCCTGTCGTGGCAGAGGGGCGAGACCTCCGAGATCGGCCCCGGTGACTGCATCGTCTACCTGGCCGGGCAG
Source organism: uncultured Solirubrobacteraceae bacterium (assembly GCA_955652215.1). Next base: position 1,482 of record CATPAX010000061.1, read on the forward strand.
GGCGCCCATACGGTCCACGCCCTCGAACCGCTTGACGTCCTTGCGTTCGGGCCGCGGCATTCCGACGAGTCCCCGCGATTCCCTCGCCTCGGGCTCTCGCTCGTGGGTGGCCGTTCGGTCGCGTCGGACCCAGGGGCGGTCGGGGGCGCCCCGATCCAGTTCGTGCGGGAGTCCGAGCTTGGGCCGCCGGAGATTCCCACAGAGTGCGGCTACCGGCCCGCGACCATCGTCAACCTCCACGAGGTCGATCCACAAGCGTGCGATCGACCGCGGGTGAAGCGCACCAAGCACGATCTCGGTCGCGCGGCAAGGTCGCTCAAGACCGGGCTCCAGTACGTCGAGGTAGCCGCGGGGATGCTGGCAGCCCCGCAGCACTGCCACACGCTCGAGGAGGAGCTGTTCGTGATCCTCGAGGGTGACGGGGTGCTGCTGCTCGGCGACCAGGAGACCGAGGTGCGCCCCGGCCACGTTGTCTCTCGTCCCGCGGGAACCGGCGTCGCCCACACCTTCCGGGCTGGGCAGGGCGGCCTGACCTACCTGGCGTATGGAACCCGCGAGCCGGGGGACATCTGCTACTACCCGCACTCGAGCAAGCTGGCGTTCCGGGGCCTCGGCGTGGTGATGCGCGTGCAGCCGCTCGACTACTGGGACGGCGAGGACTAGTGGATCCCACCGAAACTGGCGAGACCCACCAGGTGGCTTCCGCCGTACGCGCTCCGAACCTCTGACCCAGGCTCGTCTGTGCCGGAGCTCCCTGAGGTCGAGACAATCCGGCGCCAGCTGGCGCCAGCACTCGAGGGGCGCACAGTCCTGCGGGCCGAGATCTTGGACCCCCGATGGACGAGGCCGGACGACCCCGCGGTAGTCAAGGAGGCGCTCGAGGGTGCGCGGGTGGACCGGGTCGGCAGATCCGGCAAGTACCTGATCTGGGAGCTCTCGGGCGATCGGCATCTCCTCATGCACCTGCGGATGACCGGCGCCCTGCTGCTCGACCCTGCTGTCGATCCGCTCCACACACGGGTCCGGCTCGAGCTCGACGGCGGACGTCGCCTGGTGTACGTGGACCCGCGGCGGTTCGGAACCGGCCATCTGGTGAGCAGCACGGTCGCCCGCGACGATTACCTGGCGCTACGTCTTGGCGTGGAGCCGATGACGCCCGAATTCACGGCCGAGCACCTGCGGCGGCTCGCCCGCTGGCGTACCGCGCCGATCAAGGCTTTCTTGCTCGATCAGCGGCGGATCGCCGGTGTCGGGAACATCTATGCCGACGAGGCACTGTTTCGGGCGGGAATCCATCCGCTACGGCCTGCGGGCCGTCTGACGACGGGCCACTGGGAGCGCTTGCGGATCGCGATCGAGGACGCACTGCTGGCCGGGATTGAGGCGAAGGGCGCCTCAATCGACGACTTTCGCCACCTCGATGGTGCTCGTGGCTCATTTCAGGACCGGTTTCTCGCGCATCGCCGGGCCGGCGAGCCGTGCGTAACCTGCGGCCGGCCGATTCGCAAAATCGTGGTGGGCGGCCGCGGAACGTACGTGTGCGAGCACTGCCAGCCACGCCCGCGCCGCCGGGGCGCCACCCGAGCTGCTAGCGCTACGCGGCCAGCAAGTCGCTGAGGCGTCCCTCGCGATCGGCAGCCGACAGCTCGTCGAAGCCGCCGACGAGGGTGTCGCCGATCAGCACTTGGGGGAAGGTGAACATTCCGGTCCGCTGGAGCAGCGCAGCACGACCGTCCGGGTCCTTTGCCAGATTGATCTCCTCGAACCCAAGTCCCCGGCGGCCGAGGAGCGCCTTGGCGGCAACGCAACGGGAGCAGCGATCGGTGGTGTAGACGGTGATCGGTGGCATCGCTTCAGAAAGTATAGCGTCGACTTTCATGCCCGTGGACGACGGAATATGCCTGCCCCGCTGAAGACCGAGGCAATCGTCCTGCGCTCGATTCGCTACGGCGAGGCCGACCGGATCATCCATCTGTATACCCCTGCTCACGGGCGCATCGGCGCGATGGCCAAGGGCGTGCGACGCGCTCGCAGCCGCTTTGGGGCTCGTCTCGAGCCGTTCTTCCATGTCCGCGCGATGCTCCATGAGGGACGCGGCGAGCTGCACACCGTGACAAGCGTGGACACGGTCTGCGCGCATCCCGCTCTGCGCAGCCACGCCAGCACCCTCGACGCCGCCGCTCGCGCGTGCGACGCGGTCTCGCGCCTGTTCGAGACGCCCGATCCGCATCCCGAGGTGTTCGGGCTGCTCGCGAGCGAGCTCGCCCTGCTGTCCGATGACGTGGCTCAGGCGCGGCCGGCGAACGGTCTCGCGTTTCGCCTGAAGCTGCTGCTCGTCGCGGGAATCGTCCCGCAGCTCGGGTCCTGCGCCGCCTGCGGGGAGCTCGAGCACCTACACGGGTTCTCCGCGGCAGCCGGGGGGGTCGTCTGCAGTTCCTGTGAGGCCGCTTCATTTCCGCTCGGCGAGGAGTCCTACCGCTTTCTTGTTGCGGCCCTCGGCCGCCCGCTGGCGGAGGTCCCCGACGTGTCCGAGCTCGCGCTTCGCCAAGCCGAGCGGGCGATCGTCGAGACGACCGAGCACCATGCTCACGTGCGGCTGCGCCCGCTGCTTCGCGCAAGCTGACGCCACAGGCGCCCTAATGACGGTGTCCCGCGGTGTTCGCGCTGTCAGAATCGACTGTATGTCTGATCGCCCGCACAGCAGCGGCTATGAGCACCCAACTGGCCCGGTGGCAGCTGGGTTCGAGCGGCGCATTCGAGCACTTGAGGACGAGACGCTGTCGCCGCTCGCGACCCGGTCATATCCCGCCGATCGCGCCCGCGGAGAACCTGGCTGCGAGCTCCGCACCCCCTTCCAGCGGGACCGCGACAGGATCGTCCACTGTAAGGCGTTCAGGCGCCTGAAGCACAAGACCCAAGTGTTCGTCGCGCCCAGCGGTGATCACTACCGCACGCGTCTCACGCACACGCTCGAGGTGACGCAGGTATCACGCACGGTGGCCCGGGCGCTCCGCCTGAACGAGGACCTGGTCGAGGCGATCGGGCTCGGCCATGACCTCGGCCATCCGCCATTCGGGCACATCGGCGA
>CATPAX010000062.1 GCA_955652215.1 uncultured Solirubrobacteraceae bacterium
GGCTTGCGATTGCCGCCGTGGCGGTGCTCACCGCCGTTGCGACCACTCGCCGCGGGATGTCGCCCCTCGGGAGGCTTGCCACCGCGGCGGGCGAGATCGAGCGAACTGCCGACCCGTCCCGCCGGCTGCCCGAGCCGGACGTGGGCGATGAGATCGGGCAGCTGACGGGCGTGCTGAACCGCATGCTGGCGTCGCTCGAGGCCGCCAGGGCGAGCGAGCGAAGGTTCCTCGCCGACGCTTCCCACGAGCTGCGCACTCCGGTGACCGCTCTACTTGGCAACGTCGAGTACATCGCCAGGCACGGCGCCGGGGAGGACGTGATCGCCGATCTGCGTCGCGACGCGGCACGGCTCGCCCGGCTCGTCGACGGCCTGCTGGCACTCGAGCGCGCGTCCAGTACTGCGCTGGAGGCCGCTCCACTCGATCTGGAGCCCCTCGTCGACGAGGTGATCGCAAGCCAGGATCGGTCCGGAACCAGGGTCCGGCGCGGCGAGGTGAAACCGGTGTGGGTGCGCGGCGAGAGCGAAGCGCTCGAGCGGGTCGTGCAGAACCTGGTCGAGAACGGACTCCTCCACGGACCTGCCGGAGGCGAGGTGACGATCGAACTCACGGCTCGGGACGGGCGGGCCCTGCTCACGGTTCGCGACGAGGGACCGGGCCCGGATACAGCCCACGAAGACCGGCTGTTCGAGCGCTTCTGGCGCGCACCCGATGCAAGTGGCCGACCGGGATCGGGTCTTGGATTATCGATCGCCCAGGCAATTGTCGAGCGCCACCACGGGCGCTTGGTGGTGAAGGGGTCATCGTTTACAGTCGATTTGCCCGCTTTGGCCGCCCGGTAGCCGCGGGCTCGATTCTCATGTTGCTCTTAGCGAGCCCTGCTTCTCTATGACGTACTGGAGAAGGTATGGCAGACGCACTTAGAAGAACAAGGGCTGGAGACGACCGGAGGCTGGCGGCGCTGCAGCGGGATGCTGCGCTCACGCGGATTAGTCGCGTCCGCCGTTGGCTGATCGTGGCGACAGCGGCGCTGACCGCCGGGGTCGCGGCACTGGTATCAGCGATCACTCCCGGACGCTCGAGCGGCGCGGTGCGGGCGGCCGCGAGCTCCGTAGCGGCGGTCTCCTCCGGCGCTTCGCATGGCTCGTCGCTGACAATGCCGGCGCCCGCCGGGCCCAGCGAGCTCGGGCTTCAGGGCCCCGGGCAGGCACCGCAAGCTGCCCCGGCGCCCAGTTCGGCACCGCCCCCCGACAACTCCTCCTCTCAGGCGCAGCCGTCTGCTCCCGCTCCGAGTGGCGGCGCGGTCTCGGGGGGTTCCTAACACGGCTGGCGCATGACCGCCGGCGACGGTTGGATCAGTTTCCCTGCGCTCGGTAGCTCCGCGACGATCGGCATAGTCGATCCCGCGCAGCAGTCGCTCGCCGAGGCGCAGGGAGTCGCCGAGAGCGTGATCGACGCCCTCGACAAGGCGTGCTCACGGTTTCGTGAGGACTCCGAGCTCTCGGCCCTCAACGCTGCCGATGGCGAGCCGGTCCAGGTCAGCGCCCTGATGCTCGATGCGGTGAGCGCGGCGCTGAGAGCTGCGCGGCTCACCGACGGCGACGTCGACCCCACCGTGGGAGGAGCACTGATCGCACTGGGATACGACCGGGACTTTGCGGCGGTCGGCGCCCGTCGCGCGCAACAGCTCAGGATCGTTTCTGTCCCGGGGTGGCAAACCGTCGTGGTTGACCCTGACGCCGGCACCGTGCGGGCGGCCCGCGGTGTGACGCTCGATCTGGGGGCCACCGCCAAGGCGCTTGCGGCGGACCGCGCGGCAGCTCAGGCGAGCTCCGCGACGGGCGGCGGAGTGCTGGTCGCGCTCGGCGGCGACATCGCCGTAGCGGGCCAGGCGCCGGAAGCAGGGTGGAGGGTCCGGGTCACGGACGATCACCGCGCCGGTGAGGAGGCACCAGGACAGTGGATCACGATGGGCTCGGGCGGTCTTGCCACCTCGAGCACGACAGTGCGCCGCTGGGCCACCGCTTCGGGACCCGCTCACCACCTCGTGAACCCGGCAACCGGACGCTCGAGCACCGGTCCCTGGCGGACGGTCAGCGTGGCGGCAGCCTCGTGCCTCGACGCGAACGTTGCCAGCACGGCTGCGATCATTCGCGGAGCTCGCGCTGCCGCATGGCTCGAATCCCTGGGGCTCCCGGCGAGGCTCGTTGGGGCGCAGGGGAACGTTCGCCACCTCGCCGGGTGGCCCGAGGAAGGCGACGACCTGCGATGACTCCGCTGCTCGCTGCCGCCGGCCCGAGCGCGTACTGGTACCTGGCGCGGGGCACAGGTGCCGTAGCGCTGGTGCTCCTGACCGTGAGCGTCGTGCTGGGAGTGCTGGGCTCGCTGCGCTTCACCGCCGGCCCCCGCTGGCCGCGGTTCACGATCGACGCGCTGCACCGCGACGTCTCGCTGCTCGTGATCGCCGTGCTCCTCGTGCACATCATCACGAGCGTCCTCGACAGCTTCGCGCCGATCAAGCTGACCGACGCGATCATTCCGCTGGCTGCGACCTACCGTCCCATCTGGATGGGTCTGGGGGCGCTCGCGTTCGACCTGCTGCTGGCGCTGGTCATCACGAGCCTCGTCCGCCGGAGGCTTGGCTACCGGACGTGGCGGGCGGTCCACTGGCTTGCCTACGCAAGCTGGCCGGTGGCGGTGCTCCATGGGCTCGGAACCGGCTCGGACACCAAATCCCTGTGGATGCTCGCCCTGACCGTCGTCTGCGTCGCGGCGGTCGTGGTCGCAGTGGGCGCCCGACTTGCCCGGGTCGATGACACCTACGCAGCGCTTCGCCTGCCCGGCACTGCGCTCCTGATCCTGACCCCCCTCGGTCTCGCGATCTTCACGTTCGCCGGGCCGCTTGCGCATGGCTGGGCGCGGCGCGCCGGCACCCCGGCTTCGCTGCTGCCGCATACTTTCGTCGTGGCGCGTAGTGGCGCGACAGCGCCCGCCGGACGGGACACGCTGAAGCTGCCGTTTACCGCCTCGCTGTCGGGCAACCTCACCCAGTCCTCGGTGGCCGGTGGATCGATTGTGAATCTTTCTCTCCAGTTCAGCGGCGGCGCCCACGGTTCTTTGCGTATCCGGTTGGGCGGCGCGGCCAACCCGGGGGGTGGCGTTTCGATGAGCGGCAGCCAGGTCGACCTCATCGCCCGTGGTCTGAGCACCGTCGCCCAGGGCCGGATCGTCTCCCTACAAGGGCAGCAGATAGTGGCCCGGGTCAGCGACGCCGCGGGGAC
>CATPAX010000063.1 GCA_955652215.1 uncultured Solirubrobacteraceae bacterium
CTGTTCGGCGAACCCGATAAGGCGCTGCGCATCGACTTCAGGGCGCTGTCGGTGGAGCCCGTGCCGCTCGAGCTCGGCGACTACCAGCTGGTCACGCTCGACTCGGGAGAGACTCACTCGCTTGCCACCTCGGGATATAACCAGCGCCGTGAGGAATGCGCCGAGGCGTGCGCGCTGCTCGGGATCGAGAGCCTGCGCGACGCGACCGCCGAGATGGCAGCGGTGCTGCCCGACCCCCTGTCCAGGCGCGCGCTGCACATCATTGGCGACAACGCACGGGTGCTGGCCACGATCGAGGCCCTCCACGATCACGACCTCCAAGCGGTCGGCCGCCTGCTCGACGAATCCCACGCGAGTCTCCGCGATCTCTATGAGATCTCGACGCCGGCGGTCGAGGACGCGGTCCGGCGCTGCAAGCAGGCCGGGGCGATCGGCGCCCGGATCATGGGCGGCGGGTTCGGCGGCAACGTTCTGGCGCTGATGCCACCGGGCGCAATGCCGCCAGCGCAGGCAATCCGGGTGCGTCCTGGTCCCGGCGCGGAGGTGAAAGCTGATGAGTGACCTGGAACTCGGACCCGACGGGGTCGAGCCCGCGACGGTCGTCGCCGTCGCCCGCGAAGGGACCTTCGTGCGTCTCAGCTCGCACGCGCGAGAGACAATGGAGCGCAGCGCCGCGATTGTCCAGGGGATCGCCGATTCGGAAGAGCCCGCATACGGGATCTCGACCGGGTTCGGCTCGCTGGCGATGGTCCGGATTCCCGCGGATGACCGGGAGCGCCTTCAGGAAGCGCTGATCCGCTCGCACGCCGCCGGCATGGGGCCGGGGGTCGAGCGCGAGGTGGTGCGGGGGATGATGCTGCTGCGCGCGCGGAGCCTGGCGATGGGGTTCTCGGGCGCGCGGCCGGTCCTGGCCGAGACGATGCTGGCGATGCTCGCCGCGGGTATCACACCGGTGGTGCCCGAGCACGGATCGCTCGGCGCGAGCGGAGACCTGGCGCCACTCGCGCACTGCGCCCTGGCGTTGATCGGAGAGGGCCAGGTCGAAGCCTCCGACGGGTCGCTGCGACCGGCGGCTCAGGCGCTCGGCGAGGCCGGGCTCGAGCCCGTCCGCCTCGGGGCGAAAGAGGGGCTTGCACTGATCAACGGCACGGACGGGATCCTCGCGATGCTGGTCCTCGCTAACCACGATCTCGCTCGCCTGCTGGCGGTCGCCGACATCACCGCCGCGATGTCGGTCGAGGCGCTTCTCGGGACCGACCGGGCGTTCGCGGCGGACCTGATCGATCTGCGCCCCCAGCCCGGTCAGGCGGCGAGCGCGAGCAACCTCCGCGCGATGCTGAATGGCTCCGCGATCGTCGCCAGCCACCGCGAGGGCGACCCTCGCGTGCAGGACGCCTACTCGCTGCGCTGCTCGCCTCAGGTCGCAGGCGCCGCGCGCGACACGCTTGCGCATACCGAGCGCGTCGCCGCGGCTGAGCTCCGCTCGGCGATCGATAACCCGATGGTGCTCCCGGACGGCCGGGTCGAGTCGTGTGGGAACTTCCACGGGGCGCCGGTCGGGTTTGCCTGCGACTTCCTCGCGATCGCGGCCGCCGAGGTGGGGGCCATCGCCGAGCGACGGACCGACCGCTTGCTCGACGTGGCCCGCTCTCACGGGCTTCCGGCGTTCCTGACCCCGGATCCGGGAGTGAACTCGGGAATGATGCTCGCCCACTACGCGCAGGCAGCGATGGTCGCCGAGAACCGGCGCCTGGCCGCGCCGGCGAGCGTCGACTCCCTGCCCACGAGCGCGATGCAGGAGGACCACGTGTCGATGGGATGGGGCGCCGCACGCAAGCTGCGCTCAGCCGTCAGCAACCTATCCCGGATCCTCGCTGTGGAGCTCGTGTGCGCCGCGCGAGGGCTCGATCTGCGCGCTCCGCTGCGCCCGGCTGCAGGGACAGCCGCCGCCCTCGAGGTGCTGCGCGAGCGTGTCGAAGGCCCGGGGCCCGACCGCTACGTGTCGCCCGAGCTCGCGCAGGCCCAGGAGATGATCGACTCCGGAGAGCTGCTGCGAGCAGTGGAGCAAGCCATCGGCCCGATGGAGTGATTCGGGGCGCGGGCGGGAAGGAATGGAGGAACCGTGAGCTCAGAGGGCATTCAGGCGGCCGAGCGCAAGATGCGCGAGGACGGCCAGGACGAGGAGGCGATCAAGGCGTTTCGCAGCGCCTACGAGCGCGTCCTCGCCGGCGAGTCCGCGATGATCCCGAGCTCGGAGCTCGAGCCCGCCTCCGACGTCCCTACCTTTGAGGACCTTCCGGAGCCAGACCCGAGCGAGGCGCTGGAGAAGGTCGTCGCGATCAAGCTGAACGGCGGCCTGGCCACGACGATGGGGCTGCGCAGCCCGAAGTCGCTGGTGGAGGCACGCGATGGCCACTCGTTTCTGGAGATCATCATCGGTCAGACGCTGTCGTTGCGCCGCCGCCACGATGTTCGGCTGCCGCTGGTGCTGATGAACAGCGAGGCGACCCGAGAGGCGACGCTCGAGGCGCTGGCGCGGTATCCGGAGCTTGATGCCGGCGTCCCGGCCGAGTTCATGCAGAGCATGATCCCCAAGCTCGATGCCGAGCGGCTCGAGCCGATCGAGTGGCCGCAGGCCCCCGGCCTCGAGTGGAACCCGCCCGGGCACGGCGACGTGTACGGAGCGCTTCGGCGCTCGGGGATGCTGGCGACCCTGCTGGAGCACGGGTTCCGCTACGCGATGATCTCGAACTCCGACAACCTCGGCGCGAGCATCGAGCCACGGATCGCGGGGTTCATGGCCGCCGAGCAGGCTCCGTTCGTGATGGAGGTGGTGCGCGGCACCGAGGCTGACCGCAAGGGCGGGCACATCGGCCGCCTGCGCTCCGACGGGCGCTTGGTGCTCCGCGAGACCGCGCAGACCCCCAAGGAGGACGAGGGGTCCTTCCGCGACTACAAGCACTGGCGCTACTACAACACCAACAACCTGTGGCTCGACCTGCAGGTGCTCTCGGACGTGCTCGAACGCTCCGGCGGCGTCCTCGAGCTGCCGCTGATCCTGAACCGTAAGACGGTGGATCCGCGCGATCCGAGCACGCCCGAGGTCCTTCAGCTCGAGAGCGCGATGGGCGCCGCCATCGGGACCTTCCCAGGAGCGCGGCTGCTGTGCGTGCCGCGAACCAGGTTCATCCCCGTCAAGACGACCGACGACCTGCTCGTGATGCGCTCCGACGTGTATTCGCTCACCGACGATTTCGTCGTCGAGCCGGTCCCGGAGCGGCGAGGCAGCCTGCCCTATGTCGAGCTCGAGTCCCGCTTCTTCAAGCTGCTTGACGATTTCGATGCCCGCTTCCCGGACGGGCCGCCGTCGCTCCGCGAGGCCGAGCGCCTGCGGGTGGCGGGTGACTTCACCTTCGGCGCGGGCGTCGTCGTCCGAGGTTCGGTGCAGCTGAGCTCCGACGAGCCCGTTCGGATAGAGCCAGGCACGGTTCTGAGCGGTTAGCGGCCGCAACACGGCGCGCCGGCTGCCCGCGGGGCACGGGCGGCGGTCGGGTGCAAGAGTGTCGGTGTCGTGCTCGAGTGTCGCGAGCTCCGCAAGAGCTTTGGCGAGTTGCAAGCCGTCCGCGGCGTGTCCTTCCAGATCGCCGTTGGGGAGACCTATGGCCTGCTCGGCCCCAACGGTGCAGGCAAGACCACGACGATCTCGATGGCCTGTGGCCTTCTCGAGCCCGACGCCGGTGAGGTGACCGTGAACGGAGAGCGGCTCACCACGCGCAGCGTCGCCCTCAGGAGCGCGATCGGCTACGTGCCCCAGGAGCTGGCGATCTACCCCGATCTGACCGCCCGCGAGAACCTGCACTTCTTCGGCCGCCTGTACAGCCTCCCATCCGACGCGCTCAGCGCTCGCGTGGCCGAAGTACTCGAGGTCATCGGTCTCACCGATCGCGCCGACGATCGCACCGGGGAGTACTCAGGCGGGATGCAGCGGCGTCTGAACATCGGCATGGGACTGCTGCACCGGCCGAAGCTCCTGATCCTCGACGAACCGACCGTCGGGGTCGATCCCCAGAGCCGCAACGCGATCCTCGAAAGCGTCGAGCAGCTCGCGGGGGAGGGGATGGCCGTGCTGTACACGACCCATTACATGGAGGAGGCGGAGCGGCTCTGCGACCGGATCGGGATCGTCGACCTGGGCGAGATGAAGGCCGAGGGGACGCGAGCCGAGCTCGTGTCGCTGGTCGGCGAGGAGGACCGGGTCACGCTCGAGGGCGACGGGGAATTTGAGCGCGCGGCTCGGGCATGCCTCGAGCTTGAGCCAGTCCGCACCGCGACCGTCCGTGACGGCGCGCTCGACCTGATAGTCGATGAAGCGCGGACTCTGCTGCCCGAGCTGCTGCGAGTCGCCACCGACGCGGGACTCGCTGTCAGCGCGGTGGAGGTGGTCGAGCCCGATCTCGAAGCGGTGTTCCTGCACCTCACCGGCAGGGCGCTACGAGACTGAACGCAGTGCGCGCCGCGCTTCTGATCACCGGCAAGGATCTGCGACAGCGACTGCGCGATCGCTCCGCGCTGCTGGTGGCAATCGTGGTGCCGCTGGTGCTGGCGGCGATCTTCGGACTGATCTTCAAGAACGCGACCGGGGGACGCGTGACGTTCACCTTCGGGCTCGTCGACCAGGACCGCGGGACCGCCGCCCAGCAGTTTGTCAGTGACGTCCTCACGCCCCTGCAGCGCAGCGGCCTGATCGTGATCCGGCGAGAGCCAACATTGTCGGCAGGACGAAGCGCCGCCAACAACAACAAAGTCGCCGCGACGTTCGTTCTCCCTGCCGGGTACTCAGCCGCGGTCGCGTCCGGACGTCTCGCGGGTCTGCGTGTCCTGGGCAGCGTCGACTCGCCGATCGGAGCCCAGGTGGCGCAGGCGATCGCTGGGTCCTACGCGGACCGGATCGACACGCTGAGGATCGCCCAGACGGCGGCTCGCGCTGGACTTCTCCGCGCCGGCGGATCGCCACCCGCCGCGGCGCTGGCACCGGTTCGTATCGTCGATGCTTCGTCGAAGAACCGGCAGCTCGACGCCGGCACCTTCTACTCCGTGGGAATGGCCGTGTTCTTCCTGTTCTTCACGGTTCAGTTCGGGGTCTCGAGCCTTCTCGACGAGCGGCGAGACGGGACGTTCGCGAGGATGCTGATGGCGCCGATCAGCCGCCACGCCGTTGTCGCTGGGAAGCTTGCGACGAGCCTGGTGCTCGGCTGCGCGAGCATGGCCGTGCTCGCGATTGCAACTCACTTCCTGCTCTCCGCCCACTGGGGTAACGCGCTGGGGGTGGCCCTGCTGATCGGCTCCGGAGTGCTCGCGGCCACATGCGTGATGGCCCTGGTCGTGACCATCGCGCGCACTCCCGACCAGGTCCAATCGTGGCAGTCGATGGTGGCGCTGGTGCTCGGAATGCTCGGCGGGACGTTCTTCCCTGTCGCCCAGGCGGGCGGCGTGCTCGCAGCGCTCAGCTTCGTCACGCCGCAGGCGTGGTTCCTGCGCGGCATCGAGAACATGGTGGGCGGAGCTGGCCCCTCAGCGGTGATTGGCCCGGTGGCGGCGATCCTGGCGTTCGCGCTCGTTACCGGCACGCTCGCGGCGCTGCGGGCTGGGAGGCTCCGGGCGCAATGAAAGCACTGGCGATCGCCGGCACCGATCTGCGCCGCTTCCTGCGCTGGCGGGCGAACCTGTTCTTCGTGTTCGTGCTGCCGATGATGATCATCCTGCTCTTGGGGGCCGCGTTCGGCTCGAACAAGGCACGAATCGGGGTGGTCGGAGGGAATAGCGGTCGGCTCGCCGCGCAGCTCGTGGCATCACTGCGTGCGGCTCCCTCGATCGAGCTCAGCCGATACGGACGTGTGGGCGATTTGCAGCGGGCGGTCTCGCACGGGACGGTCGACGCGGGGATCGCGATCCCCTCCGGATACGACTCGGACCTGGCGAGCGGCGGGAGCGTCAGCGTCAGCTATTTCGCGCGTCCCGACTCGGTTGCGCAGCAGCTGCGGGCCACCGTGCAGTCCGTGGTGGCTGCTCAGGCTCGAGTGCTGGCAGTCGCACAGCTC
>CATPAX010000064.1 GCA_955652215.1 uncultured Solirubrobacteraceae bacterium
AGCCCCCGGGGCGGGCGGGGCGGCCCGAGACCGGGAGGATCCAGTTCCTCGGGAGTACGAACGGCAACTCCCGGGCCCGCCTCGAGATCGGTCGTACCCGTCTGCGGGCCTCCAGTCAGCGCTGGCGCCGTTTTTTGCCGCCGGGGACCCGGATCGGCGACAGCCGTCTGAGAGCAGTGCCGGCAAACGCGCGCGGGTCAGCCTTTAGAACCAGCATGCCCAACTCGGCCCGCTCGGCAGCGGTCAGTCTGCTCGGACGCCCTCGCCCCCGCGCCACCAGCTGCACGAAGCGGCGCCGCTCGTCGGGAGCGAGCTTTATGAAGTGTCTGCGGACGAGCATCACGATCTCGGCGACCGCGATCAGCCGTGCGACCGGGATGTTTCGCAGGGGTCCGACGCGGCTGATCATCTTCAGGGCTCCCATGGGGAGCGAGTTTAGGGACCGACGCCGGGTACCGTTGGCGACGATGGATGTCGAGCAGGCGATCCGGTCGAGGCGCACCCACAAGGCGTTCGCGCCCAAGCAAGTTTCGCGCGATGTTCTCGACGAGTTGCTCGAGCTGGCGCGCTGGGCGCCAAACCACCATCTCACGAACCCCTGGCGATTCCGCGTGCTCGGACCCCAGTCGCTGGAGCGGCTGAAGGGCGCCGCCGGTCCGGAGGCTGCGTCCAAGCTCGATCGCGCTCCAACCCTCGTGGCAGTGACCGCGATGCGATCACCGGACCCGCTCCAAGACCAGGAGGACCTGTGCGCTGCGGCATGCGCAACCTACGCGGTCCTGCTTGGCGCGCACGCCCGGGGGCTTGCGGGATATTGGCGTACTCCGGCGGTTCTGCGAACCGACGCGGGCTTCGCGGCTCTGGGGATCAGGGCCGACGAGCAGCTCATTGCCCTGATCCACTTGGGGTGGCCGCGCCAGGAGAAGGAGCCGCCCGAGCGGGCCCCGGCCAGCGACGTCATCACGTATCTGGAGTAACGGCACTGGAGCGGAAGGCGTACACGGAGCTCCCCTGCCACTTGTAACTGAAGCGGAGCGGCCGGGACCCGTGTGGTCCCGGCCGCTCACCTAGGCGGTAATTAGTGTCGAGCCGGCTGCCCCGTCTCAGGGTTCAGCACCAGCGCCGAGTTCCGGTCGGCCTCGAACCGGAACAGCCCGGCGAGGTCGAACGGCAATCCCTGGGCCCGGTTCCTCGCCGCAAGCACATGGTCGGCTGATCCGTCAATCCTCGGCAGCCGCCAGTTGTATTCGACGAAGTTGATGATCGACGCCTGATCGGTCAGGTTGTGATCAACAGCGTTGCGCCGCGCAAACGGCGAGATCACCAGCAGCGGCAGCCTCGGCCCGAAGCCGCAGCGACCCTGCTCGCCATCGAGCGGTGCCTTGGTCTGATGAACCGGCCCGCAGTGACCTGAGGTCGGCGGGCTGTTCAGGACCGTGTCGGTGAGGTTGTCGGCCGGCGACACCGATGGGTTCGTGACGCCGCTGTACACGTGGTCATACCAACCGTCGGAGTCGTCGTAGGCGACGATCACCGCCGTGCTGCTCCAGTCCGGAGACCGCATCAGCGCATTGATCTCCCGCACCACGAAGTACTGCTCGTCGAGAGGGTCGGAGTAGCCGGCGTGACCGTCCTGGTAGCCAGGCGCCTTGAGGAAGCTCACCGCCGGCAGTGCTGACGCGGGCAGCTCACCCTTCGAGATCGCGTGCACCAGCTGATTGAAGTCGCTGATGTCGTACTGATGATTCGGGGTGTTGAACTGCGGCACGCCGCCGCTGTAGCTCTGCGTGTCCCAGCCGATCTGCTTCAGCCCCGCCATCGTGTCGCGACCGTTGACGGTGGGGATCGTCAGGTGGTGGGGGTTCGCGGTCGAGGCGTAGTAGTTGAACGGCTCGTGGTGGGGGATGTAGTCGTTCTTGTACCCGTACTGGCCGCTGCCACCCAGGCGGACTCCGACGGGATGGACGGAATTGCAGATGCCCTGATTCGAGGAGTGCGGGACGTTCTTGTTGAACCCGGCGCTGATGAACTGGTTGGGAATGAACGTGCTGGTGGGCTGACCTGCCTTGCCCACTGCCGCCAGCGCATCGTTGTAGCTCGTGGTCGGCCGCATTCCGCCCTGGAACCAACCCCATGACTGCCCGGCGCGGTTCAGCAGATCGCCGATGTTGAGACCCGACATCGCGACGGCGTCGCGATAGGAGCAGTCGTCCCAATACGGCTGGGCGTCACTCGTAAGCGAGTAGCCACCGCGCCCATCCGCGGTGATGTCGCCATCAGGCGAGCTGGGTGTCGAAATCGGCGGATTGTTCGCCTGGTGCGAGGTGTCCACCTTGCCGGTATTGCCCGAGGCCAGGTTGATCGCGCCGGGCGTCGAGGGGCCGAACGTGGTCCCGAACGAGTTATCGCTCATCGCGTAGTGCTGGGCGTAATTCCACAGCCCCGTGACGGTGTTCCCGTCGTAGTAGTCCATAACCTGGGCCGCGCTGCACGGTGCGCCGCCGGGCGCAGTCCCGGAGCCGGTGCCGACGCTCTGCACGAACTGATCCATCTTGCCCCCATCGAAAGCCTGCTGCTCGTTGGGGTACTCGTGGTTCTGATCGCACGTCAGCTGCCCGCCAGCGCTGCCCGGAAGTCCGTTGGCGCTCGAGTCAAGCCGCCGCGGCAGCGCGCTGTTCGGATTGCTCGTCAGCAGGTTGGTGGCGTGCCGCAAGTTCGGTGGCAGTGAGGAAGCGGTCGCTGGCAGCAGCCCGTTTATGGCCGGAGTCCCGGCCGTGGCGTGGAAGGTCTGGCCGTCCGTGTTCGCCGCCGTCGGATATGTCCCGAAGTAGTGATCGAACGACACGTTCTCCTGGAAGATCACCACAACATGCTTGATCGGGGTCCGCGTCTGGGTGTCCGCCGCGGCTGCGGCATGGACGTTTCCAGCGGCGGCGGCCCCTGTCAGGACGACGCTCGCAGCCGACGCGCAAAGCAGGCCGAGGCCCCCGAGCAGGATGCGCTTGTGAGGCGCCATGCAATCTCCTTTGGTCGGTTATCCCGCGGCAATCTGGCAGCCGCACCCCGGCCTCAGGTGACCGAGCCGTGCGCAGCCTGTTGCCTGGTTGTGAACCCTAGCTCCTGCCCCGGCCTCAGGTGACCGAACCGTGCGCAGCCTGTTGCCTGGATGTGAACCCTAACTCTTGGTGACCAACAGCGTCCCAGCGATCACCAGCGCCACGCCGGCGATGCGCCCGGCGTCCAAGCCAATGTGGTGTAGGCCGAACCAGCCGAGGCGGTCGGCGATCACCGACAGGACCACTTGAGCAGCAACCAGCAGGGCCACGACCGCCCCAGCGCCCACCGCGCGCACTGCGACAAGCGAGACCGCGACGATCGTCGCGCCGGCGATCCCTCCCAGCGCATGCTCCGGCCTGACCGTGGTGATCCCGGATAGCCGTCCTGCATCGCCGAAGGCGAGCATCAGCCCGCCGATGATCGCCGCGGAGAACACCAGGCTCACGAACGCCGCTCCAAGG
This sequence comes from uncultured Solirubrobacteraceae bacterium, assembly GCA_955652215.1. Next base: position 3,519 of record CATPAX010000064.1, read on the forward strand.
TCCCCGACCTGCCTGGCCAGCGATGCGTTGACAGCCGGCTGGATGGCCGCCAGAACACCCGCCGCGAGCGTGCAGATGATTGCGACGGTACGGCTCATCGCCGCTGCACTTCCCTGCGCGCTCCGGAGTTCCTGCCGGTCGAATAAGCTCGCGCCGTGGCACTTGCCGCCGAGCTCGACCTCCGGGCGTTCGATCACACGGATCCCGGGCTGCGAGGCGTGCGCTACCGGGAGGCGATGGCCGGGCTTACCGGTCGCGACGGGTGGCTCGCCAGTTGCCCGTTCGGCTATCTGGTCCTTGACCATGAAGCGGGGGAGTTCTTCCTGCGCTCTCGGGAAGCTGCCTTCCCGGGCGTCACGATCGCCGAGATCTTCCAGATCTCCGAGGGTCCTCTCCACGAGGAGATCGTCCGAAACATCATCAATATCGGTGGCGCTGATCACCGGCGGCTGCGCAATCTCGTCAATCCGGCGCTGTCACCGCGTGCCGTGGACCGCTACCGCCCAGCGATGCAGCGGTTCCTGGCCGAGCTCTTCGAGCGAGTTCCCGCCGACGGGCGCTGCGAGTTCATCGGGGCATTCGCCAAGCCGTACCCGTCGCTGGTGATCGCAGAGGTGATGGGTGCACCGCTCGCCGACGCCCCTCGCCTGCACCACTGGTCGAACTGGATCCAGCGCCAATTCGACGCGGCGAGCCTGGTCAACGAGCGCCGGCAGATCGAGCAGGCGGTGGCCGAGTTCTATGAATACGAGGACGCCCTGATCGCCGAGCGGAGAAGCCGGCCGGGCCAGGACCTGATCTCAGTCCTGATAGCCGCAGAGGCGGAGGGGGACCGGCTGAGCGACCACGAGCTCCGCAACCTCGTTCTGAACATCCTCGTCGGGGGCGTTGACACCTCCCAGAGTCAACTCGCCCACGCGGTCCGGCTGCTGGCCGAGCACCCGGAGCAGTGGGAGCTGCTCCGTGCCGATCCACGCGGGCTGGCAGACGCGGCCGTCGAGGAGGCCCTCCGTTACGAGCCCATCACTCCGTTCACGGCACGAATAACCCGGTCGGAGATCGAGTACCGCGGGGTCACCTTCCCTCCGGGGTCAGTGGTCCTGATCTCGGCCTGGCACGCCAACCGGGACGGCGCCGGCGACGACGCCTTTGACATCGCCGCCGGCCAATCGCGCTCCCGGATCCTGACTTTCGGAGCCGGGATCCATTACTGCCTGGGAGCGAACCTCGCTCGCGCCGAGCTTCAGGAGGCGCTTGCTTTCCTGGCCGAGTACGTTCGCACGATCGAGCTCGACGGCGAGCCTGAGTTCGGGACACCCTCGGGGATTTACGGGCTCGAGTCCCTCCCGCTCGTGATCGAACGCGCCTAGAGCGCTACTGGAGCACCCCGATAGTGTGGCCTTCGGGATCGGTGAACAGGCCTATCGTGGGGCCACCCGGGGGCTGCTCAGGGCCCATCATGCGCGTGCCACCAAGCTCCTCCGCCTTCACGAGGGCCTCCTCCACATCCGGCACCTGGACGTAGATCGTCACGTGCCCGGGGTAATCCTCGTTTCCAGGCATCGCCCCGGAGATTCCCCCGGCGATTCCGGCACCCTCGGCGCTGGTGTTCCCCTCGCGGGGCACCATCCCGTAGTTCATCGGGTTGCTTGTGTCGATCTCCCACCCGAACAGCTCGGCGTAATAGCGCTGAAGCTTCTCCCCGTCCTTCCCCATGATCTCGAAGTGAACGACTGGCTGTCCCATACGTCTCTCCTCTCAGATGCTCGTAGTCGTAAACACGGCGAACGCTATTCGAAGGCGGCGTCGCGAATGGGACCGATTAGTTATCGCCGCCGCAACAGTCTCACGCTCATACCGATCGATCAGGGGAGAAACGCGATGGGGAAGCTAGTCGTCACAGAGTCCATAACGGTGCAACCAGTACGCGATCGAGCCGCCCTGGCCGGTGCCCCAGTCGCGGTTCGCTTACTATGAGTGCGTTGCAGTCCCACCCCGCAACAGCCTCCCCAGGCGAGCTCGAGCTCGCCTTCGAGAAGCACCGCCGCGAGCTGAGCGGCTACTGCTACCGGATGCTCGCCTCGCCGTTTGAGGCCGAAGACGCTGTGCAGGAGACCTACCT
>CATPAX010000065.1 GCA_955652215.1 uncultured Solirubrobacteraceae bacterium
GCGACATTGTCCTGGAGCTCTCTGTCGCACAGGACGATTACGGCAGCGTTATCGGCCGCGGCGGCCGGACGGCTTCGGCGCTCCGGACGGTCGTCAAGACGGCCGCGGCCAAGCGCGGAGGCCGCGTTTTCGTTGACATCGTCGACTCTCCGTGAGCCCGGAGGCAGGCTCCGTGTGAGTCAGGCCTCTGGATGGCTGCGGGCGGGCACCGTTGGGAGGCCGCACGGTCTCGACGGCGCGGTTTACGTAGGCGAGCCAAACCTGCTGCTGCTGGAGGTCGGTTCACGGCTGCGAGCGGGCAGCGGAGAGCTCCACATCACCCGGCGCGCCGGCGGCCATAAGCGCGTGATCGTCTGGTTTGAGGAGTGCCACGACCGGGCGGCAGCGGAGGCGCTGCGCGGCGAGCAGCTCCTTGTCTCGCGCGCCGATGCGCCCGCGCTCGAACCGGACGAGTGGTGGGCCGAGGACCTCGAAGGCTGTCTGGTCCGCGACGGCAGCCGTCCCGTCGGAACGGTGGTGCGGATGCGCTCACTGCCTTCGTGCGAGATCCTCGAGGTGCGCAGGGATCCAGACGCCGCAGAGCTGCTCGTCCCCCTGATAAGCGACGCCGTGCGGAAGGTCGACCTCGAGCGCCGCGAGATCGACGTGGATCTGCGGTTCCTCGGTGAGAGCTGATGGAGATTGACATCTTCACGCTTTTCCCAGAAGCGTTTTCGTGGTTCGAGCGTCAGCGCCACGTCGCGAACGCCCTCGCGCGCGGCCTCCGGCTGAGCTACGTCAACTACCGCGATCACACGCCGCTCAGCGCCGGCCAGGTCGACGACACACCGTTTGGTGGGGGAGCGGGAATGCTGCTGAGAGTCGATGTGGTCGATGCAGCGCTGAAGGCTCGCTACGGCGGCCCGGCGCACGCGCCGGCAGAGCGGCGGCGGGTGATCGCCCTGACGCCGAGCGGGCGCGTGCTCGACGAGGCGCTCGTCGCGGAGTTATCGCGAGAGCTGCGCCTGACGCTGCTCTCCGGACGCTACGAGGGGTTCGATCAGCGGGTTCTCGAGCACCTGGTGACGGACGAGGTGTCGATCGGTCGCTACGTCCTGGCCGGGGGCGAGCTCGCGGCGATGGTCGTTTGCGACACCGTCATCCGAAAGCTGCCAGGCGCGCTCGGAGACGAGCAGTCCGTCGTCGAGGAGTCGTTCAGTGAGGCGCTGGGCGGCGCTCCTGAGTACCCGCACTACACCCGTCCGGCGCAGTACCGCGGCTGGCCAGTGCCTGAAGTCCTGCTATCGGGCCATCATGCGCGAATCAAGCAGTGGCGCGAGGAGCAGAGCAGAGGGCGCGCGCAGGCCGAAAGCGTCCTGCGGCGATCGCCTGGGGCGGTCCGCTAGCATAGGCTCCCCGCGTGGGTGGGACTCAAGGGCTTCCACCAGCCTCCGTCGCCGGCAGCTGGCGCCGGTCTCGCCAGTATTGCCATGAATACCGTGATCGACAGCTTGGAGCGCGCTCAGGTGCGCCGGGTACCGGCGTTCGCTGCCGGTGACCGTCTGCGGGTCCACTTCCAGGTGATAGAGGGAACCCGTCGGCGTACCCAGGTGTTCGAGGGGATCGTGATCAAGCGCCAGGGTCATGGAGCACGCGAGACGTTCACGGTCCGCAAGCAGTCTTTTGGCGTCGGTGTCGAGCGGACGTTCCCGCTGCACTCGCCCAAGATCGAGCGGATCGAGGTTGCCGCCCGTGGCGACGTGCGCCGCGCGAAGCTCTACTACCTGCGCGGTCGCGTCGGAAAGCGGGCACGGGTCAGGGAGCGCCGTAATACCGGCCCAGAGCAATTAGTGGAGCCCGAGCTCCTGTACGCCCCGGCTCCAGCGGCGCAGGAGCAGACCCCCGACGCAACGTCTGACACTTCCGCCGACGAGGCTCCGGCGCCCGTCGCCGAGACGCAGCCGACGGCAACGGAGGCGGTGGCGCCCGCTGCGCAGTCAGAGGCGCCGGTGGACGGCGCGGGGCAAGCCGGTGAGCAGAATTCGGCGGCGGAGTCCCCCGCTGCTGAACCGGAGGAGTGAGCGGCGTCCGGAAGTCGATCGCGAGCTCCATCGTTGAGCTCGTTCTGATTGTCGCCGGTGCCCTCGGTCTCGCCCTTCTGATCCAGGCGTTCATCGTCAAGCCCTATCGAATCCCCAGCGGTTCGATGCTCCCGACGCTGCACATCAACCAGCGGTTGCTGGTCGACCGCGTGGCGATGAACTTCACTTCGCCGCACATCGGGGAGATCATCGTCTTCCATCCGCCCGCCAACTACACGAGTTGCGCGAATCCGGGCCAGGGAGAGAACGGCGCTGGGGTGGACGGTGCGATGGCCTGCGATGTCGTCCAGAAGCAGCAGTCCTCGGTGACGTTCATCAAGCGGGTCGTGGGGTTGCCCGGCGACCGCATCTCGATTCGCAATGGCCACGTGATCCGGGACGGGGTTCGCGAGCGAGATCCGTACATCGTGCCGTGTCCCGGCGATCCGGCATGCAATTTCATGCAGGCGATCACGATCCCACGCGGCGACTACTACGTGATGGGCGACAATCGCCCGGATTCCGAAGACAGCCGGTTCTGGGGTCCGATCAGAAAGTCGTGGATCATCGGCCAGGCTTTCTTCACTTACTGGCCTCCCGATCGCATCGGATTCTTATAGCGCGCTGTAGATCCAAGAAGGGCTTCCGATAAACAGGACGAAAAGCCCTGCGGCTTCGCAAATGAAGGCACTGATCGAACTCATCCTCACAGTCGCGATCGCGATCGCGCTAGCCCTCCTGATCCAGGCGTTCGTGGTCAAGCCGTATCGGATCCCGAGCGAGTCGATGCTCCCGACGCTGGTGGTCGGCCAGCGGATCCTCGCTAACCGCCTGATCAGCCATCCGAGCGTCGGCGACGTGGTGGTGTTCCATCCACCTTCGGGCGCCGACCCGACGCCCCCCGTCTGCGGCGCGTCGAGCCAAGGAGCCAGTCATGCGCAGGCCTGCGACACCCCGTCGGCGACCGAATCGAGCCAGACGTTCATAAAGCGCGTCGTTGGGGGTCCCGGAGACCAGATCCAGATCAAGAACGGCCACGTGATCCGCAACGGCGTCCCCGAGGTAGACCCTTACATCGAGCCGTGCGGGAGCGACAGTTCCTGCAATTTCCTGAAGCCGATCGTGATTCCGCCCGGCGACTACTTCATGATGGGCGACAACCGTGGAGCGTCAGACGACAGCCGCTTCTGGGGCCCCGTCCCCGATAAATGGATCATCGGGGTCGCGTTCTTCACCTACTGGCCGCCGGACCGCGTCGGCTTCCTCTAAGCCTCGCAGCCGTGCTGCTAGACGGCTATTCGCCTTCGACCGCGCGCTCGGCGCGCGCTACGTCGCAGGAGCGGATGAGGCTGGACGAGGCTGCCTTGCGGGACCATTGGTGGCAGCCGCGGTGCTGCTCGACCTCGAGCGGATCGGGCCACGAGAGGTCCGGGCGCTGGGCACGCTGAACGATTCCAAGCAGCACACGCCCGAGGGACGCGCGGAGCTGTTTCCGGTGATCCTGCGAATCGCCGCCAAGGTGGCAATCGTGTCGCGGTGCGCACCTGGGATCGATCAGCGGGGCCTGCATGTCACGAACCTCGCGGCGCTACGCGACGCGCTCGCGCGTGTGGCGCCGGAGGGGTGCATCTGCCTGAGCGATGGGTTCGCGGTAGCGGGCATCGGTCGGGAGCAACGGGCGGTGATCGGAGGCGACGGCAAGAGTGCGGCGATCGCCGCGGCCTCTGTGATCGCCAAGGAGACGCGCGACCGCTACATGCGCCGTGCCGACAGCACCCATCCGGGATGGGAGTTCGCCCAGCACGTCGGGTACGCCACTCCCGAGCATCGGCTGGCGATCGAGCGCCTGGGCGTCTCACCGCTGCACCGCCTGTCGTTTCAGTCCGCGGCCTATCAGCAGCTGGCGTTATAGGTCCCCGCGCCCGCGTGCAACACACGGCCGCTGCTCAGAAGCTGTTCTCGACGTGGTCGATTGCGACGAGGCGCCCGGCTGAATCGAACGTGACGGCGATCGCGTCGAAGCGGATCGCATCGGCATACGGCCTGTCGGTCCGCTCGCTCAGCCAGCTGCGGGCCATGTTCCGTAGACGCACCGTCTTGCGCCGCCCAATCGCCTCGAGGGGACTGACGGGTGCGTCCCACGCGCGGCGCGTCTTGACCTCGCAGAAGGCCAGCGTGCGCCCATCGAAGGCGACCAGGTCCAGCTCCCCCCAGCGCGTCCGGTAGTTGCGCTCGATGATCTGAAAGCCCCGTCTTCCGAGGTGCTCCGCGGCGAGTCGCTCGCCGAGCTGGCCGAGCTTGTGTCGCGGGTCCTCACTCACCGCTCGGACGCTACGTGGCGAGATCTCACACGTGTGACACGCCGTGTGACGATTGAGCTGCGCGGCGCCCGGTCGCTCTGAGCAGAATTGGAACACGGCGTCACCCACGTGTTGCAGTTCTTTGCGTAGCGTCGGCGCATGCTCTCGCGAATTGCGACGTTCGCAATCGACGGTGTCGACCCGCGCCAGGTCTGGGTCGAGGTGGACATCCGCTCCGGCCTGCCGACGTTCACGATCGTGGGACTCGGAGATGCGGCGGTTCGAGAGTCCCGCGATCGGGTCCGCTCCGCAATCCTCAACTCGAAGTTCGAGTTTCCCTCTAAGCGCATCACCGCGAACCTCGCCCCGGCCTTCCTGCGCAAAGTGGGCCCGGGATTCGATGCCGCGCTGGCCGTGTCGGTGTTGATCGCAAGCGAGCAGGTCACCGCTCCGGCCTCCGCGTCGTTCGCCGTGTTCGGGGAGCTGTCGCTTGGGGGCGAGCTTCGGGACTCCCCGGGGGTGCTTGCGGTCGCCGAGGGGGCTCGTAGGGCCGGGCTCCGCCGGCTGATCGTTCCGAGGGAGCGGGCACGGGAGGCGGCCCTCGTGCAGGGCCTCGAGGTGGCCGGTGTAGAGACGCTTCGAGAGGCGGCGCAGGTGCTGATGGGCGCACCACCGCGGCCGCTGCCGCCATCCCCCCGACGTCCATCCGGAGCGAACGGGAAGCCCGATCTTGCCGACGTTCGCGGCCAGCTGACCGCTGTTCTCGCGCTGCAGATCGCGGCAGCGGGCGGCCACAATCTGCTTCTCGAAGGGCCACCCGGGACCGGCAAGACGATGCTCGCACGCCGGCTCCCATCGATCTTGCCGTCGATGAGACGCCAGGAGGCGATCGAGGTCACTCGGATTCACAGCGTCGCTGGGTTGCATGCCGACGGGCTGGTCAGCGAGCGTCCGTTTCGCGCTCCGCACCACACGATCTCGGCGGCTGGGCTGGTGGGAGGCAGCTCGCCGCCGAAGCCCGGCGAAGCGACGCTGGCCCACCGGGGCGTGCTGTTCCTCGACGAGCTCTCGGAATTCCAGCGCGGCAGCCTCGACGCACTCCGCCAGCCGCTCGAAGACGGGCGTGTCACGATCGTCCGCGGGCAGCGCGCGCTCGTGTTCCCGAGCCGCTTCATGCTGGTCGCGGCTAGCAATCCGTGTCCGTGTGGCTTCGCCGGCGATGGCGACCGCTGCCAGTGCGGGGAGGCGGACCTGCGACGGCACCGGCGACGGCTCAGTGGCCCGCTGCTTGACCGTATGGATCTGCTGGTGAGCGTCGAGCGGCCTGGCGAGCGAGACCTCCGTTCTGCTCCCGTGACCGACTCGGCTAGCGCCCTGGCGCGGGTTGCGGAAGCACGGGAGCGCCAGCGCCGGCGCCTGTCGGGCTCGGGTGCTCGCTGCAACGGCGAGATGGGCGCGCGCCATGTTCGCCGTCTCGTCCAACTCGAGGACGACGCTGACCGCACGCTAGCGCAGGCCTATGCCATCGGAGCCCTGAGCGCCCGGGGACGGCATCGGGTGATGCGGGTGGCGCGCACGATCGCCGATCTCGAACATCACGCCACAGTCACCAACGCGGATCTGCTGACGGCGCTGTCTCTACGGCAGCGCGGGACGCCGGAGCCCGCTCTCGCCACGTGAGCGCCGACACCGAGCTTGGCGGCCTGGCCTGCGATCGCTGCGTGGCGCGCTCCTGGCTTCTCTCACGGCTCGGAGGTCACCTCGAGCATGCGCGCGGGCAGATCGACGCGGCGCTTGCGCTGGACAACGAGGAGCTGATCGCGGCGGTCGGCGGACGGTACCGAGAGCAGGTGGCTCGAGAGCTCGGCTGCCTGGACGCCGGTGGGCTGCGCGAGCGTGCCGCGGCCGCGCGCATCGACTCGATCTGCCGCTGCCAGGCCGCCTATCCCGGTCGTCTGCGCGCGCTGGGGAGCCCGCCCGCAGTTCTGTACGTGGCCGGCGGCCTCACGCGGTTTCTGGAGATCGCCGGCGAGGACCCCGTGGCAATCGTTGGCGCCCGGAAAGCCTCGCCGTACGGGATCGAGGTCGCCCGCTCGCTCGGCCAGGCACTGGGCCGCTCGGGGGTGACGGTGATCAGCGGCATGGCCTTCGGAATCGACTCCGCCGCCCATGCCGGCGCTCTCAGCGCCGGAGCGCCGACGATCGCGGTGCTACCCGGGCCGCCCGACCGCTCGTATCCCGCCAGCCAGCGGGTGCTGCATCGTCAGATCGTTGGCAGCGGCGCCGCGATCTCCGAGCTGCCGCCGGGGGCGAGCGTGTGGCGTTGGACGTTCCCCGCGCGAAACCGGATCCTCGCGGCGCTCGCAGCGAGCACCGTGGTGGTCCAGGCGGCGAGTCGTTCTGGCTCGCTCCTGACTGCCGGCTTCGCGCGGAGCCTGGGGCGTCCTGTCGGGGCCGTGCCCGGACAGATCACCTCTCCCCAGTCGGCCGGCTCGAACTCGCTGCTCGCCAAGGGCGCCTATGTGGTCCGGGGCGCGCGGGACGTCCTGGACCAGCTGTTCGGCGCCGGCGCGCGTTCGGTCGTGCCCGATCGTCGCGCCGAACTCTCGCCCGAGGCCCAGGACCTGCTCCAGGCGATCGTCGATGCCGGCGATACCACGAGCGCAATTGTGGCGGCAGGCCTATCCGCGGGGGAGGGGCTGGCCGCGCTCGCTTCGCTCGAGCTGGCCGGATATCTTCGACGGGGTCCTGGCGGGAGCTACACCGTCATTCCCTGAGAGGTGGGTCGCGACACGCGCGGCGAGCACCGAGCCCGTCCCGCGGGGTGAATAATGCGTGACGGTGCGCAGCGAGAGCGGGCAGTCACGAGACGGGCATGTGATTTGTGCATGCCGCGCCGCGATCGCAGGATCGAACACCGCGTGACGTTCCACCCACCCCAGGGGAGGATGGCGCGTCAATCCCTCGCCGCGGGAACGCTCATTGACGCGTTGTCCACCGTGAGCGGCCCATGTAGTGAGTCCGCGAGGGGCTACCGAGTGGACGAGGGCTACCAGGCGGGCTACCAGGCGGGCTACTAGCCTGAATCCTGATGAGACAGTCCGGGCGCATTCCCGCCGTGCTGACGATCGCCGGCTCGGACTCCGGCGGCGGTGCTGGCATCCAAGCCGACCTCAAGGCGTTTGCTGCGTGCGGGGTGCACGGCACCTCGGCGATCACCGCGATAACCGCCCAGAACACGGTCGGCGTAACCGCTGTCCACGCGATCCCGCCGGAGACGATCGTCGAGCAGGTGCGCGCCGTGGCATCCGACATCGGCGTCGACGCCGTCAAGATTGGGATGCTGGGCGACGAGGCGACGATCGAGGCGGTCGCTCGCGCACTCGACGGGCTCGCGGCAGCCACGCCTGTGGTGCTCGACCCGGTGATGGTCGCCGAGTCCGGCGCCGAGCTGCTGGTGCCGGCGGCACGGGCGCTGCTCGTCGAGGTGCTCTTGCCGCGCGCCACGGTGATCACTCCGAACCTGCCTGAAGCGAGAGCGCTGATCGCGGCGTCAGCCGCTGGCCATCAGCGCGGCGCCCCGGCAGGTGTTGATGATGATCCGGACGGTGCCCGCATGCTGGCTCGCGCACTCCATGCCCTCGGGCCGGAAGCGGTGGTCGTGACAGGTGGACATCGCTCGCAGGCGACGGACGTGTTCTTCGACGGCCAGAAGCTGGTGGAGATTCCCGGTGAGCGATATGAGAATCAGGCCGCCCACGGCTCGGGGTGCACGCACTCCTCGGTGCTGGCCGCGCGGCTTGCCCTGGGCGATGATCCACTGCAGGCAGCCGGCCACGCCAAGCAGCTGGCAGCCCGTGCCGTGCGAGACGGACTCGAGGACATCGGCCGCGGGCCGGGGCCCGTCAACGTGCTCGGCGTCGGGGCGCCCGAGAAGGGGGTAGTCGGGGGCCGCGAATCGGACGCTCGCCGGCGCGCCGCCCGAGAGCTTGTATGAGCCCGGCGGGGCTAGAGCTGGAGGTCCGCGATCGCCGAGCTCGCCATAGCGCTCAAGCTCACCCTGCTCTCTGGGTTGTAGAGCGGCCCGGTCCCGTCGGTCAGCAGCAGCAGGGCCTCGGCCACGCCGTGCACGGCCACTGGGCCGGGTTGGCTGAGCGCGTCCGCAAGCTCGTCAAGTTCGTCGCCGGCGGCGGCGACCCGATTCCAGCAGGCCGCCACCCGGACGCGTGAGCGGGCCGGGCCTTCACGCGCCTCGCGCACCAGGCGACGAAGGCCATCGGCGATCGAGCGGCGCTCACATGGGTCGATCAGACGGCGAGCCCGAAGGGCCACCGCGGCGCTCGATTCCGGCGGCACGCCGTCAGCCAGCACCTCGTCGAGCGTCCGCGATCGCCATCGAGCGGCCAGCCTGTCGCTGAGCTTGGCGCGCGGGGCAATGAGGGGAGCCTCCGGAATGCCCGGCGTGTTGTGCGAATCCTGCTGGCTGGGACCGTCGAATCGCATAACTGAACCTAATTCTCGCGTTCTGCAAGTTCTTGCGTGACCATCAATAATGATACGGAGGTCATGCTAACCTGTCAAGCCGTTTCGATGGTCACGAGAACTGAGCCACCGAGGATCCCGCGCTGGTACCCCGGAGAGGAAGCCAAGCCAGCTCCGATGCCGCTTCTGCTGGTTCAGGCGTTCGTCAACACTCTCGATCTGGAGAAGGACTCCGACCTTCTCGGGGATCCACGTTCGGCGACCGCTTGGCTCGTGAGCGCCGGCCTCCTCGAACCTGACTCGCGCTTGAGCGCTGGCGATAGCACCCTGGCCCGTACGGCACGCCAGGGCATCCGCGACCTGGTCCACGCCCACAGCGATGGTGCGGCAGCGCCAGGCGATCTCGGGCCTCTGCGAGCCATCGCCGATGTCCGGCGTCCGCGGCTCGTGGTGGGCCCAGACGGCGCGATGACACTGGAGAGCCCCCGGGGCGAGCGGATCGAAGATGCGCTGTTCAGCCTGCTCTTGGTGATCCTCCGGGCACAGGAGGAGGGGACCTGGAGCCGGCTTAAGGTATGCGCCAACCCGGAGTGTGGCTGGGCCTATTACGACCGCTCTCGCAACCAGCAAGGCAGTTGGTGCGATATGGCCACCTGTGGCAACCGCCTGAAGAATCGTCAGCTGCGCGCCCGCCGGGCTTGAGCCAGTCGGCGCCGCGGTCAGGCAGCCCCGCCTTTGACATAATCCTGGCGTGCGGTTTCTGCGGATGACGCCCGGCCATGGCGAGATGCTGATCGCGGAAGGCGACGTAGAGCTCGGCGAGGACGAGCAGCGGCTGATCGAGGAATTCCGCCGCCAGCTCGATGCGGGGATGTGGGCAGCCGTTCCGGTCACCGGGTCGGCGAGCCGCCGCGAGGCGGTGATGGTGTCGTCCTTTGAGCAGATCCCGCGAGAGGCCGAGCGCGTGATCTTCTTCCCGCGGGCAGCGGGCGGTCGGTAGGCCGGCGGGCTGCGGTGCTGCTGGCGCTGGCCGCGATTGCGCTGGTCGCCCTCGCACTTCTCTCTGACCTGATCATCCCGCGGGTCGAGGAGCTGTGGAGCCGGTATCGCGCAAGGCGCCAGCGAGCGCCTGAGATCGGCTACGACCCGGGACGCGAACGTCGTGCCGAGCAGCGCGCGCGGGCGCTCCTGCGCTCGTGCGTTAACGACGAGGAATGGGCGATGTATCGCGACCTCGGGTTCATCCGTGTCTGGGGCGCGCAGGCCGACGGTCCGGGACCCGACGGCAGCAGGGCGCCCTATGCGTACCTGATCTATGCGCACAGGCCAATCCTTGCCTACATGCCCCAGAGCAACCGCCTGCTTGGCGAGTACTGCGTGCAGTTCCTCGACCACACCCGCCCGTATGGCAGCCCTCGCCTGCCTGACTCAGACGATGTGCTCGCGAAATGGATGGCGCTGACCGGGGACGAGCGGCGGCTGATCGGCGAGGCGAACATGCACCTGCCGGGCCGCCAGCTCGACCCCCAGCAGGTGACCCGCGACCTGTGGCGCCTTCGCCAGTGGGAGCGGGCCAGGATCCGTCAGTCGGCAGCCGGTGCGCCCCTGCCCTAGTGCATCCACTAGCGGACGCGCCCGCGGCGGTCAGTACACCAGCAGGTAGAACAAGTGGTCCTGGACCGCCGTGTTGCTCGGCGCGAAGGTAGTCACCACGATGTGGTGTCCGTCATTCGCGCCCGGTGCCAGCGCGCTGCAGTCGAACGAATCCGGGCCGGTTCCACAAGGGCCGCCGGCGGGGCTCAGACGGAAACCGAGATCGTTCGCGACGCGCTGCGCGCGGGACCGTCCCAAGCTTGGCTAGGTTGATCTGGTTGCCGGTCAGGGTGTGATTGCGCAGCCGGTTGCCGGACAGGGAGTGCTTCTTGATCAGGCTGTCCCCCCGGACGAGGTTCGAGGCGGCGATCGCCGTTCCGGACATGAGCGCCGCAATCGAGATCGCGAGTGGCGCTGATGGTTTGCGACGCAGCAAGTGACTCACGGGGGCTCCCTCAAATCGTGGAACGCGCTTTGCCTCCCGTTATCGGCCAGACCGTCTGAGAACTGTCGCCCGATGAACTGCCGGTACAGTCCCCCTCCTGAAGTGGCCGGACTCGATCCTAAACACCGCAGTCGCGCGCTGACCGAGGGCCCCGAGCGCGCCGGTGCCCGCGCCCAGCTCAGGGGGATCGGCTACGACGACGAGGCGCTCTCAAAGCCGCTCGTGGCGGTCGCCAACACCTGGATCGAGACGATGCCCTGCAACTTCCATCTGCGCGCGCTCGCCGCGAAGGTGAAGGAGGGCATTCGCGCGGCAGGCGGCACGCCGATGGAGCTGAACACGATCGCGATCTCCGACGGGATCACAATGGGAACTCCGGGCATGAGGGCCTCGCTCGTCAGCCGGGAGCTGATCGCCGATTCGATCGAGCTCGTGTGCGACGCCCATATGTTCGACGCGGTCATCGCGATCTGCGCCTGCGACAAGACGATCCCGGGGACGGTGATGGCGCTGTGCCGCCTGAACCTGCCGAGCTTGATGCTCTACGGGGGGTCGATCCTGCCTGGGAACCACCATGGCGAGCGGGTCACGATTCAAGAGGTGTTCGAAGCTGTCGGAGCGCATGCCGCCGGACGCATCACCGACGAGGAGCTGCTCGAACTCGAGCATGAGGCATCGCCCGGCGTCGGCGCCTGCGGCGGACAGTTCACGGCCAACACGATGGCGATGGCGTTCGAGATGCTGGGAATCTCGCCGGCGGGACTGTCGGAGGTCCCGGCAGTCGACCCCCGCAAGGCCGACGTCGCATCCCGAGCCGGCGCGCTGGTGATGGACGTGCTTGCGCGTGGGCAGCGGCCGGCCGAGATCATCACCCGTGAGGGCATTGAGAACGCGATCGCGGCGATCGCCTGCAGTGGAGGCTCGACCAACGGTGTCCTGCACCTGCTCGCGATCGCACGCGAGGTCGGCGTGGAGCTCTCGATCGACGATTTTGACCGCATCAGCGAGCGCACGCCCTTGCTCTGCGATCTGAAGCCGGGCGGCCGCTTCGTGGCGCCGGATCTCTTCGAAGCCGGCGGGGTGCCGCTCATCGCAAAGCGGCTGAAGGAGGCGGGAATCCTTCACCCGGATGCGCCGACCGTCACCGGCCGCACGATCGGCGAGCTCGCCGACGGCGCTCGGGAGACCCCGGGCCAGGAAGTTGTCCGCCCACTTGCGGATCCGATCAAGCCGACCGGCGGGCTGGCGATCTTGAAGGGCAACCTCGCGCCGGACGGGTGCGTCGTGAAGCTCGCCGGCCACGAGCGGCGCAAGCACAGCGGCCCCGCCCGGGTGTTCGAATCCGAGGAGGACGCAATGGCGGCGGTGCGAGCTCGCGACGTTCGCTCCGGCGATGTCGTGGTGATACGAAACGAGGGGCCCGCCGGCGGCCCGGGAATGCGCGAGATGCTCGCGGTGACTGCCGCGCTCGTGGGGGAGGGGCTCGGGGAGGACGTCGCGCTGATCACAGACGGCCGCTTCTCCGGTGCCACCCGCGGGCTGATGGCGGGCCACGTAGCGCCTGAGGCCGTTCGCGGCGGTCCGATCGGTCTGGTTCGCGACGGGGACCGGATCACGCTCGACATCGACTCGCGCAGACTTGACGTCGAGATCTCCGAACAGGACCTCGCCGAGCGAGTGCGCGACTACCGGCCGCCTGACCGGCCGGTCGGCAATGTCGCACTCGCGAAGTACGCGCGCGTGGTGTCGAGCGCCGCCCACGGCGCTGTCACACACTGACGCGCTCAAGCAACTCTTCCTATGCAAAGTTGATTGCAGCGGTGGCCGTTGCCGGTGTTCGCGGAAGCCTGTCCAAATCGGCCAGTACCATTGAACCCTCTTGTGAAGCGTCGTCTGGTTGTAATCGGGGCATTTGTGTTGCTGGTGGGCGCCGGGCTCGGGGCGGCCGGGGTCGTGTTCGCGTCCTCCCACGCGGGCCTGACAACAGACCCCAGCGCGCTGGCCCGTGTCAGCCTGCCAC
>CATPAX010000066.1 GCA_955652215.1 uncultured Solirubrobacteraceae bacterium
CCCCCATATTGCGCGGGGAACTTCAGCGCGAGGTAGCCGCGCTCCGCGAGCATTGCGAAGACGTCGTTTGGAAACGAGCGCGCCTCTTCCCACTCCGTCGCATGAGGGCGAAGCTCGCCCTCCACGAAGCTGCGCACCTCCGCGCGGAATGCTTCGTACTCGTCGGTGAACGGCGGGACCGG
This sequence comes from uncultured Solirubrobacteraceae bacterium, assembly GCA_955652215.1. Next base: position 183 of record CATPAX010000066.1, read on the forward strand.
CCGTGACGGGCGCGGGCTAGTCATCGTGAGCTCGATGGAGGGGACCTGCACCTCGGTCATGACTTGAGTCCGGGGGGAAACGTATCGCGCCACGGACATCCGTGAGCAGTTGCCGTTGCGCGGGGCGGCCGCCGCTGAGATGCTTACCCTGCGATCGCTTCTAGCAAAGGCGCCGGGGACCTGGTGAGGAACCGGTAGCGCCGTTCGCCGGCGTCAGCGTGAGAAGTCCGCTTGTAGGCCAGGGCGGACCGGCGCGGCAGGCGGCCGATCCCGGCACCGCCCCCGCGCATCCGTCCGACTAAGCCGACCCCCCTCCTTTGCCGATAACCGAGCAATGTCGTTGAGCACCAGCGGAATGCGTCCCCGCGGGGTCGGCGAGATCCTCGATGGGAGCCTGAAGCTCTACCTCCGCAATGCCCGGACGCTGATGGGCCTCGCCGCGATGGTGGTAGTGCCCGTCCAGGTGATCGAAGGAATCATTCTCCTCTCGACCGTCTCATCGACAAATCAGGTCCCCACCGGGTTCTCGAACTTCTCCTCGACCAGCTCGACCGGTAGGCCCAGCGCGGTAGCCGTGGGCGCGTACATCACGGTCGCCGTCATCGGGCTGATCGCGACGACGCTCACAACCGCCGCGTGCGTGAAGGCGGTCAGCGACACATATCTCGATCAGCCGACCGCCATCGGGCAGTCGCTCCGCTATGCCTTCCGCCGGCTGCCCGCGCTCCTGGGGATGGAGATCCTGCTTTTCCTGGGGTTGGTTCTGGCGTTTATCTGCCTGATCATTCCAGGAATCTGGCTCTACGGCGCATGGTCGGTCGCTACCCCCGCGCTGCTGATCGAGGCCAAAGGCCCGGCGGGTGCACTCGGGCGCTCGCGGCGGCTCGTGAAGGGCCGCTGGTGGGCGACGGCGGGAGTCGTGCTGACGGCGACGATCATGGCCAGCGTGATTTCCGGTGTGTTTCAGGGGCTGCTTGTCGTGGTGGGCCTTCTCGCAGCGCGTCACTCGGTGGTGGCGACAGTCGCCGTCAGCTCGTTCGCCGGCGCAGTAGCGGCGGTACTGACCCAGCCGTTCCAAGCGGCGGTGCACACGATCCTTTACTACGACCTGCGGATCCGCAAGGAGGGCTTCGATCTCGAACTGATCGCGCAGCAGCTCGGGCTGCCCGCGTCGGCGCTTCCCAGCAGTGTCGGTGCAAGCACGACCTACGGTGCCGATCTGCCGTTCGGCCCCGAGTCGGTCGGGAAGCCTGGAGGCCCCCCGTTCTGGCCGCCTCCGCCGGGCTGGAGTCCGGAAGCTTGACGGGAGCCACTTTGGTCACACCTGAGCTCACGCACGGAGGCGCCGCTGCGGCCCGTGCCGTGGCCAGGTCGATTCTCGCCGAGAGCAGATTCCACACTGTGGTGCCGCATCCGCTCCAGTCGGTGCTGCGGGCCATCGGGCAAGCCGTGAGCGCACCAATCAATGCTCTCGGCCGATGGTTGGATGGGCTGGGAGGGGGCGTGCCTGGCGGCCGGACGGTAGTCATCCTGGCGATCGCCTTGATGCTGGTCGTGGCCGGTGTGCTGGTCGCCCGGATGCTTGCCGGGCGTAGGATCGCCGCCGCGGCTGCGACAGCGCAAGCCGCTCGCGGAGGGGTAGCCGAGACCGCCGCCGAGCTCGAGCGCGCCGCGGACGCCGCGGAGCGGGACGGAGACCTCGCCCAGGCTGTGCGTCTTCGGTTTCGCGCCGGGCTGCTGCGCCTGGCCGAGCGCGGAGCGATCGAGCGGCCGGGTGCCACGCCGAGCCGGGAGCTCGCCAGCGCACTTCGCTCTCCCGAATTCGAGCTCCTCGCGAGCCGCTTCGATGAAATCGCCTACGGCGGATCGGGCGCGCGGGCCGAGGACGTGCAGGAGGCGAGACGCCGCTGGCCCGCGGTGGTTCGCGGCCAGGCGAGGACGCGATGAGCTCGCTGGCGAGCACCCCGAATGCACCCACAACGCCTACAGGCAAGCCCCAGTGGAGGGGATGGGCGCTCGTGGGGTTGCTCGTGCTGGGAACGCTCTTCCTGCTCGGCCTGATCCTGAGCGGGTTCGCGCCCGCGCCCGAAGGCCCGGCGGAGTCCTCCTACGCCACAACGCCGGCGGGTGTCGCAGCGTGGGCGGAGCTACTCGGCCGGGCCGGACATCCGGTGAGCCAGCTCCGCCGGCCGCTGGCGAGTGCCACGCTCGCCCCCGCCTCGACGGTGGTGGTCCTGGGGGCCGCCAGCCTTTCGTCCGCGGACGTCGAGAGCTTGCAGCGCTTCGTCCGGGCAGGAGGCGATCTCGTGATCGGCGGTGCAGACCCCGGCACATTGCTTCCGGCGTTGATCGCGGGACCGCCGCAGCTCGCTCTGAGCGGCCCTCGGCTCGCACACCCCGTTGGCATCACCCCCGAGACCGCCGGAGTGCGAACTGTCACCGCCGCGGGTGACGGCGCCTGGAGCGGTGGCACAGGACAGGTGGTGCTCGCCGGTCCCGGTGGGGTGCTGCTCATGCGCAGCCGGCTCGGCACCGGACGGATCGAGCTGCTGGCCGATCCCTCACCGCTCGAGAACCGGCTGCTGGCCTCCAGGGATAACGCCCAGCTCGCCTTGAACCTTGCCGGCGGCGGACGCCCCGTGGTGTTCGCCGAAGCCATCCACGGCTACGGACTAGCGACGGGGCTCGCCGCGATACCCGCTCGCTGGTGGCTTGCCCTGGCCGTTCTGGGGATCGCAATTGCCGCCTGGGCGATGTCGCGTGGCCGCCGGCTCGGACCCGCCGTCCCGCTCGCGGCGCCCCCGCCTCCCGCTCGGAGCGCTTACGTCGGGGCCGCCGCGCAGGCGCTGTCCAAGTCTCGCGACACCGATGGGATCGCGCGTCTGGCGCGGGACACTCTCGATCGGGAGCTCGGCAGGCGCTCAGCCGATCGCCATGGCGATCGTGCGATGGTCCTGGCGGCCGCCGCTGCCAGCGACGCGGTCCTCGAGCGAGCGCTCGAGCCGCAGGCATCGGGCGGCGCGGGGGAGCGGGCGCTGGCGATCGGACGGATACTGGCGGGCATGCATGCGACTGCAAGGGGGCGGGGCCACCGATGAGAGAGCTCTACGAGAGAGTTCGGGAAGCGGTCTCGGGGGTGGTTGTCGGCCAAGACGACGCCTTGGGAGCGCTGTTGGCAGCGCTCGCGTGTCGCGGGCACGCGCTGATCGAGGGACCGCCAGGAGTCGCCAAGACGCTCCTTGCGCGAGCGGTCGCGAAGGCGCTCGAGCTGGAGTTCGCCCGCGTGCAGTTCACGCCCGACATGCTGCCCTCCGACCTGACGGGCACGATGGTGCTCCACGGCAGCGAGCTGCAGTTCCGGCAGGGACCCGTCTTCACGAACATCCTGCTCGCCGACGAGGTCAACCGCACGCCGCCCAAGACGCAGGCCGCGCTGCTCGAGGCCATGCAGGAGGGCCAGGTCTCGATAGACGGGCGTGCCCGTCCTCTCCCTGATCCGTTCCTGGTGATCGCCACCCAGAACCCGATCGAATACGAGGGCACCTATCCGCTCCCGGAGGCGCAGCTCGACCGATTCTTACTGCGCGTGGAGATCGGATATCCAGGCGCCGCTGACGAGCGCGCGATGCTAGCCCTCGAGCGCGAAGGGCTCGCGCCCACCGCACTGGCCGCGGTCCGGCCGGTGGCGCGGGCGGAGGAGCTCGCCGCGACGAGGCGCGCGATCGATGAAACGGCCGTGACCGACGAGGTCGCAGGGTATGTCGTCGAGATCGTGCGCCGCACGCGTGAGCTTCCTAGCGTCTCTCTGGGCGCCTCGCCTCGAGCGGCGGTGCACTTGCTGGTCGCAGCCAAGGCCGCGGCGCGCTTGGCCGAGCGAGCGTTCGTGACCCCCGACGACATCGCGGCGATGGCCCCGGCGGTCCTCGGGCATCGATTGATCCTGACGCCTGAGGCCGAGCTGGAGCGCTACACGGCGCGCGACGCCGTGACCGCCGCGATCCACGACGTGCCGGTGCCGCGCTGAGGCGGTGCGGGCGGTCGCGCCGACAGCGAGGGCGGCGGGTGCGCTCGCTGCGATCGGCGTCGCGTTGCTGGTCGTCCCGGTCTGGCTGGCCGGCGCCGCCGCGATCCTGCTGGTCGCAGCCGCGGCGGTCGACGCGCGCTCCGTTCGCCGGCCGCCCGCGCTCGCCCGCAAGCTCACCCCGGTGCTTTCCCGCGGCGTAGCCACGCCGCTCACGATTCAGGCCAGCAGCGCAGACGGCCGTCGCGTGCTCCTCCGCCAACCCGCGAGTCCTGCCCTTGAGGTGCGCGCTGCGGCGGAGCACGCCGCTCTGAGCGGCCAGATCATCCCGCACGTCCGGGGACGGCACCAGCTCGCGCCCGTGGCGAGCGCGAGCGTCGGGCCGCTCGGCCTGGCCCGCGTGCACCATCCGCTCGGCGTCGCCGAGGAGGTACGGGTGTACCCGAACTTGGTGGCGGCGACCGCCCTGATCGCCCGGCTGCGCCGCCAGCTCGCCGGGCATCCTGGGCGCCTCGCCCGCGGACCGCTGGGTCTGGGGACCGACTTCGAGATGGTCCGCGAATACACCCCCGACGACGACGTCCGCCAGCTGAACTGGCGCGCAACGGCGCGGATGGGTCGTCCGATGAGCAACCAGTACCGCCTCGAACGTGACCGCGATCTCCTCTGCCTTCTGGATACCGGCAGGCTGATGGCGAACCCGATCGGTACACGGACGATGCTCGATGCCGCGCTGGACGCCGTGACGGTCCTGGCAATGGCGGCCGACGAGCTCGGAGACAGATGCGGGGCGATCGCGTTCGATCAGCGGGTGCGCAAATCGTTGGCGCCTGCCCATCTCGGCGGGCGCCGCGTAATCGAGGCGCTGTTCGACACCGAGGCAGCCGCGTTGGACTCCGATTTCGAGCTGGCTTTCGGGCGTGTAGGACGTTCCAGGCGGTCGCTGGCGATGGTGTTCACCGACCTGGTCGACGAAGCTGCGGCACGGTCGCTGATCGCGGCGGCGCCGATGCTGGCGCGTCGGCACGCGGTGGTAGTGGCCAGCGCGATCGATCCCGAGCTCCACGAGCTGGCCGCAAGGCCGCCCGGCTCGCAGGCCGAGCTCGCCGCGCTGCTGGTCGCGCTCGACGTGCTCGACGCGCGCGCCGCCGCGGCAGAAAGGCTGCGCCGCACAGGAGTGACGGTGCTCGAGGCGCCGGCGCAGGAGCTTGCTGAGCGCTGTCTCGACGCCTATCTGCGCGCGAAGGCCAGAGCCCGCCTATGAAC
>CATPAX010000067.1 GCA_955652215.1 uncultured Solirubrobacteraceae bacterium
GCGCCTGGTCCGTCGAAGAAGGGCATAGATCCGCGCGCGCAACTCGTGGTAACTGAACGGCTTCGTGACGTAGTAATCGCACCCGCGGTCAAAGCCGCGCAGGCGGTGGAGCTCGCCGGTCCGGCCGGTCAGCACCAGCAGCGGCAGCTCGGGATCGATCGTCCCCGCCACGCGATCTGCACTGCGGACCTCGCTGAGCAGCTCGAGGCCGTCGGCGTCGGGCAGTCCGAGGTCGACCAGCGCCAGGTCCGGGAACTCGGTCTCGATCAGCCGCAGCGCGTCCAGGACCGACTCGGCCAGCAGCACCCTGAACCCATCGACCGTGAGGTTGTCGGTCAGGAACGCCCGGGTCGCAGGATGGTCTTCTAAGAGCAGGATCGTGGCGCCGGCACCGTCCATGCTCCGTCAGAGCCCTGGGCGTGGCTCATCCACCCCCTCGGACCTTTCAAGCCTCGCTGGCCGCCGCCTCACCGCCTGCGGGCGTCTCCGCGGAGACGCCGGCAGCGCGCCGCCGCAGGGCCAGACCAACGAGCGGGAACACGGACGTGGAAACCATTGCCGCTCCCACCAGGGCCGCGGCCGTCGAGGTTCGCATGCGGCCGTCCGCGGTCGCAAGCGCCGTGATCGCGACGACCAGCGGCAGCGCGGTCGCCGACAGGAAGCCCAGCGCCAGCCGGTCCAGCAAGGCCAGCTCCTTTCGATAGAGCGCCAGCGCGGGGGCGCCGCGGACGACCAGAAACAGGATCACGAAGAGGCCGAGCTTGCCGAGCGCCGCGCCAGACCCGAGCGCGGAGAGATCGAAGCTCATCCCGCTGGCCACGAAGAAGAACGGGATCAGGAAGCCGAACCCGACGGCGGTCAGCTTCGACTCGAATACCTCGAGCTCTTGGCCGCGCAGCGCGCCGCGGATGATCATCCCGGCGACGAAGCCGCCCAGGAGGACATCGAAGCCGAGGTGATCGGCGAGCACCGCAAGACCAAAGATCAGCACCACGGCGACCCGCACCGCCACCTGCGAGCTGCTCTCGAGCGTGCGTTCGAACACCGGCCAACCCCGCCAGACGTAGCGGACCGAGAACAGCGCCAGGACCACTGACAGGGCGATGAACGCCACCAGCAGCTCGGCTTGCCGGAGCCGATCCTGGCTCGTCAATACAAGCGTGATCAGCAGGATCGGTCCCAGCTCGCCGATCGCGCCCGAAGCAAGCACGTACGTCCCAAACGGAGTCTCGAGCTCTCCGGCATCGCCGAGAATCGGCACCAGCGTGCCGAATGCAGTGGTGGCAAGCGCGGAGCCCGTGTACACCAGCGACACCACGACCCCGGCCAGCGCCAGGCCACCGGCCAGCCCGTAGGCGAGGACGATCGAAAGTCCCCACCCCAGCGTTGCCAGCGACAGCGGCCTGCCTCGAGCCCGATCGAAATCGAGCTCGTAGCCGGCGAAGAAGAACAGCATCCCTAATCCGAGCTTCGAGAAGAAGCCGATCACATTGGTAACCCGCGCGATCCCCAGGACGTGCGGCCCCATGACGATGCCGAGGAGGACCTCGACGACGACGACCGATGGCGCGATCCGTCTCGGCAGCAGGGACACAGTGAGGGCGGCGATCGCGGCGACGACCACGATCGCCAGGAACTGGTTATCGAATGTCACCACGCGGGCGCTTGCAGCGGGGCCGTCACGGGGAGATGCGCGCCGGGCCGGAGACCTATCCGGAGCGCTACCCGAGCATACTTTTGGCCCCAGTCGGATCGCCCCTGCAACATCGCTCTCATGCGGTGCAGGGATGAAGGAGTCCGGCATATGATGCCGACGTCCTATGTACCGACGCGGGAATTACAGCTCCGGCGAAGACTTCGTGCTGGAGTACGGGGAGCTGCGATTCACGTTCAACGAGCGCGATTTTCGCGAGCGCTGCGAGCAGGCCGCACGCAAGCTCGGGTTTTTGGCCGGCGCAGTGGAGGAGGACGAGGCAGAGGATCTGATCAACCTTGTGGTCAACGGCGAGGTCGCCGAGCCCGCCTCCGCCCTGGGCGAGCACGTCAATGACTGCTGGCCTGACCTCGTCGGGCCTTCGGAGCGCTCGCTCGTGCACTGGCTTCGCCGGCTCATCTTCCGGAGTGCGTGGCTCGATCAGCGCGTTAAGGAAGGCGAGCTCGACGTCTGCTTTGACGAGGCGGCACAGACGTTTCTGTATATCCAGCCGGACCGCGGCGGTGAGCCAATCGAACTTGCTCCCGAGCCGAGCTGGAACCGCGTCGCCTATAACCGGCAGTAGAGGGGGCGCTAGCTGCCAGTCCCGAGGATCGCAGAGATCTCCTGGTCCTGCCGGGCTGGGTTATCGACGAGTAGCTGGGGCACCGTCACCAGCCGATAGCCGCTCGATCGCAGGCGCGCGATGATCGTCGGCAGCGCCGCGACAGTCTCCGAACGGTCGCCGCCGGCGTCGTGGAGCAGGATGATCGCGCCCGGACGGGCGCCATTGACCGCGGCGTCGACGATCCCGCTGACGCCAGGGCGGCGATAGTCGGCGGTGTCGACCGTCCACAGGACCATCAGCATCCTGTAGCGCCTGAGCAGCGCCAGCGTGGTCGAGTTCCACATGCCGTAGGGCGGTCTGAACAGTCTGGGGAAAGGCGCCCCGTATAGGGCGGCGGTTTGGGCTTGGTCGAGGATCTCAGTGCGCTGATCGGCACGCGAGAGCCTGGACATCGGCGCATGGAGCTGGGTGTGGTCGCCGATCGCGTAGCCGTCGGAGACGATCTGCGAAGTCGAGGCGTGGAAGTAGCGGTCCAGCACCCCCACCTCGAAGAAGGTCGCTGGCACTTTCTGGCGCTCGAGCGTCGCGAGGATCGCTGGGGTGTACGGACCTGGGCCGTCGTCGAAGGTCAGCGCCAGTTCCCGGTGCTGGGATCCGGCGATTCGAATGTAAGGCGTGTAGGCGAGCGTTCTGTCGATCGCTCCGGCGCGTGCGACCCGCTCCACATTCGCCAGCGAACTCGCGCCTGCCCCGCCGAGCGCGTTGATCTGACCGAAGAAGCCCTGCACAGCCGCGGCAGGTGGCCGGGCCGGTGGCGACCCTCCGGACTGCGTCGAGACGATCACGATCAGCAGTAATGCGCCCAGGCCAAGCAGCGCGACTGCGCGGCGACGGCGATGTTGGGCAGCCAGGCTCCGGCGGCGACGCCGGCCCCCAGAGAGGCGGCTGGTTTGTCGGCGAACACCGTTGCGGGGTGCCGTTCGGCGTGGCGGCATCGCCGACCATGATGCCTTGTTGGGCGGTCGGGCGGTGCTCAGTCACGTCCTATCGACGGGCACCCGAGCTGGGTTGATTCCAGCTGGATGGAATCGTTGCCGTTGTGCGTCGCCCGCTTGCAAGATCTGCACGATCGATTTCCACCATCAGGAGGAGCCCATGGCATCGAAGTACGTTCGCGTCGGGTTGATCGTGGCGCTTACCGCCCTCTCGCTGGCCGCCTCGGTCGGGCCGGCTGCGGGCCGCCAAAGTCGGAGTGTGGAGTACCGCGTGCGTGACTTGCCCTCGCTCGGCGGCCTGCTCAGTGCCGGCGTCGGCATCAACGACCGCGGCTGGGTTACCGGGACGTCCGACCTGCCGGGTGACACGGTCACCCGCGCGGCGTTGTGGCGCGACGGCCGGGTCGTGGACCTGGGGACGCTCGGCGGCCAGAACAGCGCCGTCGCCTTCCCGTCGCACAACGACCGGCTCGTCAGCGGGGCCGCCGAGACTGGGGATGTCAATCCGGACGGCGAGGGCTGGAGCTGTAACGCCTTCTTCGTCGGCCCACCGACCCATCACAACTGCGTTGGCTTCATCTGGGAGGAAGGGCGGCTCAGCGCGCTGCCGACACTCGGCGGCCACAATGGCTTCGCTGCCGGATCGAACCGGATCGGGCAAATTGTTGGCTGGGCCGAGACCACCAGGGCCGTCGACAGCTGTACCGGCACGCAGGTGCGCCAGTTCCTGGCGGTGCTCTGGGCAGCCGGGACGCATCGCCCGCGCGAGCTCGCGCCGCTGCCCGGCGATTCGACCAGCGCCGCGGTCGCGATCAACGACCGCGGTCAGGTTGTCGGCATCTCCGGAGCGTGCGGGACGGCAGTCGGCGGCGTCAGCGCGAGGCACGCCGTGATGTGGGACACGGACGGCCGCCCGCATTACCTCGGCAACATCGGCGGCTCGCAGTGGAACACGCCGGTCGCCATCAATAACCGAGGCGTGATCGCCGGATTCGCCAACGTGCCGGGCGGCGCGACGCCAGCCACTCTGTTCCCGCACGCGTTCGTGTGGACGGCGCAGACGGGCATGCGTGACCTCGGCACGCTGCCTGGCGACAAGCTCTCGGAGGGACTGGGCCTCAACGACCGCAACCAGGTCGTCGGTGAGTCGTGCCGGGAGCACTTCGCGAGCTGCCGCGCCTTTATCTGGGGAGACGGCCGGATGTCGAACCTCAACGAGCTGGTGAAGGACTACAAGGGCACGCTCGTCAACGCCGGCGACATCAATGATCGCGGAGAGATCACCGGCGCAGCCGCTAGCACCGGAGGGACCGTGGCCTACGTCGCCAGGCCGTCGGAGCGCTAGGCAAGTTGAGCTGGGCGGGTGTCCCCCATGCCGCTGCTGGCCGCCACGACGCTCGTGGCCAGCGGCGTGCGCTCGTAGAGCACCCGCCGGCCGGCTCGCCAGGACCGAACCAGCCCCGCACGACGAAGGACACCGAGGTGGGCACTGACCGCGGGCATGCTCTGCCCCAGCTCGCGAGCGAGATCGGAGGTCGCCTTTGGCAGCCCAACGCTGAGTAGGATCGCCGCCCGGCTCCGGCCCAGGAGTGCGGCGAGCGGGTCGCCATCCCGAGCGGGTAGCTCGGCTGTCGGCCACAGTTCGCCGACGCCGCGCGGACCATAGGTGATGGTGGGCGCGTCGCCTGCTCCGACGTCGGCCATCACGTATGGCCAGGCAAACACGCATGGCACCAGCACGAGCCCAGATCCAGCCAGCTGGTGTTCGCTGCCGGCATGACTGCGGACGTTGATCGCATGCTCGGCCAGCTCGAGTCCGGGATGCAGGTCAGACAGCAACGCTGCGATCCCGCCGCGCGCCAGCCGTCCCGCCCGGTAGGCGACGTCAGCGTCGAGGACAGCGCGGATGTGCGACCAATACGGCGCCAGCGCGACCTTCCAGTACTGCCACAGGGCCTGGGCGATGCGCGGTCCGCCGCCGTGCTGCAGGACCCGCTTCGTCGCCGGGGGCAACTCGCCCCGCCAGACGACCTCCAGATCGGCGCGGAGCCTGTCGGTCGGGGACTCGGCGACCAGCGCGAGCTGGGCATCGATCGATGTCCCCGGCTCGCGCGCACCGGCCAGCAGGAAACTGGCCACGTGCGGGCGAGGCGCTGGAACGATCGCCCCCAGGACCTCCGTGTCCACGTGCCGCAGCCGGGGGCGGGTCTTGTCATACCACCCGTGATGCATGTCGGGGATTACCCCGGAATGCAGGACGTACAGGCTCTCGGCCACCTCCGCGAGGGGTGAGTACGCGAAGCGCAACCGTTCGAGGTCTCCCGGGCTGAGCCGTAGCCTGATCACATCGTCACGATAGGCCTTGCCAGCGGGTCGTGCCATTACGCTCCAGCTGATGACGCCACGAGTCTGGGTGGTTGTCCCCACGTTCAATGAGGCCGAGAATGTCGAGCGCGTGCTGCGCGCCTGCGCCGCCGAACTCGATCGTGTCGCCCCGGACGGCTACCGGATCCTCGTCGTCGACGACAACTCGCCCGACGGGACCGGCGAGATCGCCGAGCAGGTCGCCCGCGAGCTGCAAGTGGTTGAGGTGCTTCACCGGCATGGGAAGTCGGGCCTCGGGCAGGCCTACCTGGCCGGCTTCGCACAGGCGCTTGCCGGCGGCGCTGAGCTCGTGATCGAGATGGATGCCGACTTCTCGCACGATCCCCGGTATTTGGGGCCGCTCCTCCACGCGGCGCGCGATGCGGATCTCGTCCTGGGGTCCAGGTACGTGGATGGCGGTGGCGTACGCGACTGGGGTCTCGTGCGGCGTCTGGTCAGCCGCGGGGGCGGGCTCTACGCGCGCGTGATTCTCCAGGCCCCGATCCACGACCTGACCGGCGGGTTCAAATGCATCCGCAGGGAGGTGCTCGAGGCGATCGACCTCGGGAGCGTCCGGGCCGAGGGCTACGTGTTTCAAATCGAGATCACCTACCGGGCACTCCTTGCCGGCTTCAGGGTGCGAGAAGTCCCGATCGTCTTCTGCGACCGTCGCGAGGGCTCGAGCAAGATGTCCGCACGCATTGCGCTCGAGGCGATGTGGCTGGTGCCACGTCTACGTCGCAGCGCGGCGCTGGCTGTCCGCAACGCGCGGTCGGCGCGCGAACGCCCGAGCGAGCCCTCGAGCACGCTCGCCGACTCCTAACCAAACCTGAACGTCACGGCTAAGCCTTCAAGGCATCCTTGCCCAGGATGAGCGTCCAGCGTCCATTAGGCGCCACCCAGAGTGGAGCCTTCGAGCTTTCGAGCGCCCGGGAGCTCACCACAGAGCGAGCCTCGCGGAGTCGGGCTGGTTTAGTAGCCCTGGGCGTGGTCGTGCTAACCGGAACGATGGTCGCCGCGTCAGCGTCTCACACGGATTCACTGCTGCCGGAGTCCGTTCGTCCTATCCCTCGCTGGCTTGCCGGTCCCCTCGGCGGCTCTGGGATGGGACTCGGCGGGTTTGGTCTCTTCGCGGTGCTGGCGCTGATGTTCACCTCCTACGCGATCGCTGTCCGCGCCGCCGATCGGCTTTCGCCCCGCGCCGTGCTGATGACAATCGCCGCGCTGCACGCGCTCGTGCTGCTTGCTCCCCCGCTGCTTTCGACAGACATTTTCAGCTATCAGGCGTACGCCCGGATGGGCGCGGTGTACGGGCTGAACCCGTACCTAAGCGGCCCGCACGCGATCGCGCTCGATCCGCTGTACCCCTTCGTCGGTGCGAAATGGGTTGGCACCCCCAGCGCCTACGGGCCGGTGTTCACCGCGGTCAGCTACCTCTTGGCACCACTGTCAATCGTCTCCAGCGCATTCGCCTATAAGTCGATCGCAGCCGCAGCCAGCCTGGCAACGGTCGCACTCGTGTGGAACGCGGCCCGGCTGCGCGGAGTTGACCCCGTGAAGGCAGCGGCGCTGGTAGGCCTCAATCCGCTGATCGTGCTCTACGGCGTCGGCGGTGGCCACAACGACCTCCTGATGTTGGCGCTACTCGTTGCCGGCGTGTCACTGTTGCTCAGCAACCGTCCCCGCGGCGGCGGCGCTTCGATCTTGCTGGCGATCGGCATCAAGCTGACCGCCGGCCTTTACCTTCCGTTCGCGCTAGCGGACACGCGCGGGCAGCGGCCAGATCGGCGCAGGCGCGAGACCGTGATCGGGGCGGGCGTAGCCGGCGCCGCTCTCGCGGTGTTGGGATTCGGGCTGTTCGGATCTGGCCCGCTGCACCTGCTCTTCACCGTCGCGGATAACCAGAACAGGGGCGACTGGCACAGCATCCCTGGCTTCACCTCGACCGAGCTCAGTAATACGGCCGGCCACGTGGTCGGGTATGTGCTCGCCACTGGGTTTCTGCTCGTAACCGTGTGGCTTCTGCGTCGGGTATGGCGAGGTGAGCTCGACTGGATCGTCGCGGCTGGATGGGCGACCGTGGCGATGCTCGCCACGGCCAGCTCGCTACTGCCCTGGTATGTCGCGTGGCTGATGCCGTTTGCGGCGCTTGGAGGCGATCGTCGCCTGTGGCGAGCGGCGATCATCATGACCGGCGTCATGCAGGGAATCCAGCTCCTGGGGTATATCCCGCACGCCATCTTCTTGGTCTAGGAGATCCGACCCGTCCCTAACATTGAAGCCATGAGCAGCGCTATCGACAACCCAGAAGGCGTGACGCGGTCGCTCCGGATGCTTAGTGTGGTCGCCCCTGTTTACAACGAGGAAGGCACCATTGGAGAGTTCTACTCCCGGGTTTCCGCAGCGCTGCAAGGGGTCACGTTCGAGCTCGTGCTCGTCGACGACGGCTCGACCGATGGTTCCGCGGTCGAGCTCGAGAATCTTGCCGCCGGTGACCCACGGGTGCGCATCGTGCACCTGTCCCGAAACTTCGGGCACCAGACGGCGCTGACCGCAGGACTGGACCATGCGCGCGGCGATGCGGTCGTGATGCTCGACGCGGACCTTCAGGATCCGCCCGAGCTGATCGTGCGGATGCTCGACCACTGGCGCGCGGGCTGTGACGTGGTCTACGCCGTACGCGAGCAGCGCGACGGCGAATCGCGCTTCAAGCTGACCACCGCCGCCTGGTTCTACAAGCTGTTCGACAAGCTTGCGCAGGTCGAGCTGCAGCACAACTCGGGGGACTTTCGCCTCCTCGACCGCGCCCCCTTGGATGCGCTGCTGTCGATGCGCGAGCGAAATCGGTTTCTGCGCGGCATGACGGTGTGGGTCGGGTACACGCAGGCCGCGGTTCCATACTGCCGCGATCCGCGCTACGCGGGCAAGACTAAGTACACGCTGTCGAAGATGCTCAGGTTTTCACTGGACGCGATCGCGTCCTTCTCCCACCGCCCGCTTCAGCTGGCCACGCTGCTGGGGTTCCTGATCTCGACGCTCGCCTTCATCGCCATTCCGGTGGTGATCGTTCTGCGAATCGCGGGCTCCTATCTCCCCGGCTTCGGCTCGATCACGATCGCCATCCTGCTCCTCGGCGGAATTCAGCTGATCGCGCTCGGGATCATCGGCGAGTATCTCGGCCGGATTTACGACGAGGTCAAGGGACGACCGCTATATCTGGTTCGCGCGCGGCGCAACATCTCCGAGCTCGAGATCCCCCCTCCCGAGCCCCCCGTCGCGGCGCAGCGGACGCCCGACGAGTAAGGGTGATGAGGACCTCGCCGTAGTTCCGGCGAGTCCCGTTAGCCGCCTGCCGGATTCGGGCCGAGCGAGCGGTCCACTACGTCCCGGCCGGCGGTACTCGAGCCCCCCACGTCACCCGCCCCGCCTCGGCCGTCGGCTCGCTCGAGCGCTGCGATCCTGCCGGCCAGGGCCTTGATTGCGTCTGCGATCGGATCCGGGAGATGAACCCAGTCGGCGTCCGGCCCCTCGGGCCTTCGCCCCTCGACGCGGACGGGATGTCCGGGGTTTCCGACCACCGTCGAATTGGGAGGCACGTCGTGGATTACGACGCTTCCGGCCCCGATCTTCGAGCCGTGACCAACGGTTATTGGCCCGAGGAGCTTGGCCCCCGATCCGATCGTGACGTTGTCCTGAACCGTCGGATGGCGCTTGCCGGTGGCAAAGCCGGTTCCCCCGAGAGTCACCCCCTGGTACAGCGTCACGTCGTCGCCGATCTGCGCGGTCTCGCCGATCACGACCCCCATTCCGTGGTCGATGAAGAACCGCTCGCCGATCCGCGCGGCTGGGTGGATCTCGATCCCCGTGAAAGCCCGGCTGGTCGCCGCGATCGACCGCGGCACGAGCGGGATCCGAGCGCTGTACAGGGCGCTCGCGAGCCGGTGTGCAAGCAGCGCGTGGACGCCCGGCCAGGTCGCCAGGATCTCGAGCTGGCCAACGCCACGAGCGGCAGGGTCACGGCTTCGAGCGGTCGCGACAGAGTCACGGACCTCCCGCAGCGCGCCACGGATCACATCGAAGCCGGCTATCGCTGACAGCCTAGCTGGCGGGCAAGTCAGGCCGCCAGCGTTCCCGGGCGACCGGAGGCGCCGATATGGTTGCGCGATCGACGAGGTGCTGATCATCAACCTTGCCAGCGCCCCAGCGCTCGGTCATTCGCGCCGCTCAACGAGCATTGAGCTCGAGCCAGATGGGATGCAGTGGCCTGACACGGGCGTGAACATCCAGATCATGGAGCCCGGCCAGCCCAACTGCCGGTACCACCATGAGCCTGTTCAGGAGGACTTTCTCGTGCTGTACGGAGAGTGCATCGTGATTCTGGACAGCGAGGAGCGCCCGCTTGCGCAGTGGGATTTCGTGCACTGCCCGGCTGGGACCGACCACGTCTTCGTTGGAGCTGGGGATGGTCCATCCGCTGTACTGATGATCGGCTCGCGTCGCGAGGATGAGGCGCACTACCCGGTCAATGACGTGGCAGCCAAGTACGACGCGTCGGTCACACGCGCGACGGATGAGCCCGCAGAGGCCTACGCGGACTGGCGCCAGGAGCCGTGGCGCCCAGTCCCTAACCCGTGGCCGCTGGCCTAGTCGCCCAGGAGCTTCTTCTTCTGCGCGTCGAACTCGGTGAGGCTGGATCCGCTAGCCGCGGACGAGGATCAGCCCGCTGGTCGGCCCTAGGGAGACCGATCTGGCGTGCGCGAACCCGCTCCCGGAATAGGTTCCGTGGAGGGCTACACGCCCGACCGAGCCCAGCGTCGGGTTCACAAGCACGAGGCCGTTCGCGAACCGGCGTTCATAGACGCCTGAGCGCAAGCGGCGGTAGTGGCCACGGGGGGCGCCGAGACGCTCAGCCAAGCCGTACTCGGGAAACCATTCCTCCGCCCCGACGTAGTTCGCGTTCGAGGTCGCATAGCTGCTGTGTCCATCCGCGACGAGCAGCATCGAGGAGAGCCCGTAGACGTTCGCAGCCTCGGACGTGTTGAACGAGTGCAGCAGAGAAAGCTTGCCGTGGGCCTCTGACCAGGCGACGTTCTGAAGTTTCTCCTTCCACCACGGAAGC
>CATPAX010000068.1 GCA_955652215.1 uncultured Solirubrobacteraceae bacterium
CCCTGGAATGCGCACAGCATGATCACGATGCGCCCGTTCTCGCGCACGTGGGCGATCGTCTCGGCCCCGCTGCCGACCAGATCGAGGTAGGCGACAGTGTGCTCGTCGAGCACCTGAAGGGACTCGATGGGAGCTTTCGGCGAGACGTTGACGTGCCCGTCCGAGTTGAGGGGAGCGCTCGCAACGAAGAACATCGGCTGCTCGGCGATCCACGCCTTCAGCCGCTCATCGATTCCCTCGAACACTTTGCCCATCCCGTCGTAACGGTAGACGCCATCGGCCGGCGGCGAGCGCCGGTAGGGGGGAGTACGCTCAAGTCCGTGTTCGAGAGGTTCACCGAGCGCGCGCGTCAGGTGGTGGTACTGGCCCAGGAAGAGGCGCGAACCCTCTCGCACAACTACATCGGCACAGAGCACATCCTCCTCGGGCTGCTCCGGGAGGAAGAGGGCTTGGCGGCGCGAGTACTTGACTCGCTGAACATCACGATCGAGCGGACTCGCCAGCAGGTGGTGCGGATCATCGGTCGCGGCGAGGAGGTCACCTCCGGCCAGATCCCGTTCACCCCACGGGCCAAGAAGGTGCTCGAACTGGCGCTGCGCGAAGCGCTCAGCCTCGGCCACAACTACATCGGCACCGAGCACATCCTGCTCGGGCTGATTCGCGAAAACGAGGGTGTGGCGGCCAGGATCCTGCTCGGTTTCAATGCCGATCCGGAGGCGATCCGCAACCAAGTGCTCCGAATGCTCTCCGAGCCAGGCATCGAGCAGCCCGGTCCGTATCAGGCGCGGACGCTCGAGAGTGGTTCGGCCGGGAGGGAGGGATGGCTCGAGGGGGTGCGGCCGCTGCTCGGCCCGCTGGCCGGAGAGATCCGCACCGAGCTCGGGCGCGCTCCCGATCCTGGCGACCTGCTGCTGGTGCTGGGCTGCGCGAAGCACACGCTGGCCGGCCGTGCGCTCGATCACATGGGCCTGGACGTGGACACCCTGTGGGGGGTGGTCCAGAAGCTCCGCACCGACGATGAGCATGCCCGCGGGCAGCTGGCGCTCGAGATCGGGGAGGCAGCCGCGGCACGAGACCGGGCGATTGACGAGGAGGATTTCGAGACCGCCGCCCGGCACCGTGACCTCGAGCGGACACTCCGTGAACGAGCCCGAGAACGAGCTCTGTCCGCGCCCGACCTGGTGGGCGAGATCCGCCGGCGCCTCGGAATTCCCGGTCCGCCGCACGACCCGGAATCGCCCCGCGCCGACTCGCCCCGCGCCGACTGAGCCGTCAGTCGATCAGTCTCGCCCGGGTCCGCCACACCGCCGCAGTCCAGGCGAGCAGGGCAAACAGGATCAGCGCGCCCACATGGATCAGGTCGGCGCCGGGCCGCAACCCGAACGCGCAGTGGCGCACCAGCTCGACGCAGTGGTACAGCGGATTGACCTGGGCAAACACGCGAAGCCACTCAGGCAGGCGAGTGAGCGGGAAGAATGTGCCCGCGACCAGGAACAGGGGCGTGATCAGGCCGCTGATCACATAGTTGAAGTCATCGAACCTGGTGGCCACCGCCGCGAAGAACATGCCGAACGCGGCGAACCCGATCCCGGTGAGGATGCCAATGAACGGGACCAGCAACATCGCCGGCTTAGGCGCCAGGCCGAAGCAGAACGCCACCAGCAGCGGCGCGATCCCGTAGATGCCGGCCCGAGTGCCGAGGAACAGCACCTCGCCGGTGACGATCTCTTCGACATCGACCGGCGCAGCGAGCAGCGCATCGTAGACGCGCTGGTAGCGGCGCTTGTATAGCCCGTCGAACATCCCCGAGAACACAGCACTGAAAAGGATGCTGGTGGCGACCACCCCGGTCCCGACGAACTGCAGGTACGGAATCCCGGCGACATGGGAGACGAGCGTGCCGAACCCGATTCCGAAGGCCACAAGGTTGACGACCGGCTCGACGATCGCCGCAAATGTCTGGTTGCGCCAGAAGTAGCGGAATACGTTAGCTCGCGCACCCAGATGGCAGCGATCCCGCTCGGCTCGATCCGGCGCATGGACGGGCTGACGGTGCTCATTCGACGTACTCGCCGGTCAGCGCGACGAACACGTCCTCGAGCGTAGCCAACCGCCGCCGCCCCTCCGGCAGGCGGTGCTCGCCGCGATCGTCGGCATGCAGATATGTGAGCGCCGGCCCGGACGGCCGCGTCGAAAGCCCCTCGGCGTTCGCCTGCACGCGCAGCTCGCTCAGTTGCGTTTGCGAGCCGCCCACATCGACGACCTCCCGCCCGGCGTACTTTGAGATCAGCTCGAGCGGCGTTCCGCCGGCGACTACACGCCCGGAGGACATGATGGCCACGCGGTCGGCCAGCCGCTCGGCCTCCTCGATGTAGTGCGTGGACATCAGCAGGGTCGTCCCGCGCTCTCGTAGAGCCACGATCAGCGACCAGATCTGCTGGCGAACCTGCGGGTCCAGACCGACGGTCGGCTCGTCGAGCAGCACGAGGTCGGGAGCGTGGATCAACGCCCGAGCGATCAAGAGCCGGCGCTGTATCCCACCGGACAACGTCACCGCCTTGTCGCGGGCCCTGCCGGTCAGACCAGCGAGCTCGAGCGCCTCGTCGACCGCGCCCCCGCGACGCGCGGAGGGAACGCGATACATCCGCGCGAACACCTCGAGCACGTCGCGGACGCTGAGGTCAACGTCGAGGTTGCTCTCCTGCGGGCAGACGCCCATCCGCAGGCGAGCCGGCTTCGATTGAGACGGCACCGGCGGGACGACCCGAGTTGACCCGCGGCACATAGGGTGCGCTGCGGACTCCGACTAACCGCTCCCGCTCGTCAGCGGGTTTTCGCGATCGCCCGCCGCAGCTCGTCCTTGCCCATCTTCGAGCGCCCGCTGATGTTCAGCCGGCCGCCCCGGCCGTCGAAACCGTTGGCTGCGGGTCGCTCGTCGAGCCGGCTTCGACGAGCACCCGGTAAGCGTCCGGACGCCGCGTGCGCAGAAACGGGAACAGCTCGAGCCAATCGCGGCGCTGGTCCAGATCGAGGTCGACGACGAGGACCGCCGGCTGATCGCGGGGAGCTTGGGCGAGCACCCGGCCATAGGGATCGGAGATGAAGCTCGAGCCATAG
>CATPAX010000069.1 GCA_955652215.1 uncultured Solirubrobacteraceae bacterium
GAACTTGCCTCGCCAGTAGATGCGGGACTGCCTCGGCCGCCGGAGGAACTCCTCCTTCATGATCTCGTGCCAGAGGTCGTCGACCTCCTTGACCTTCGTGAAGAAGCGGTGGCCGCCCAGATCGAACCGGTAGCCATCCCTTACCTCGGTGCGCGCGATTCCTCCGACCTGGTCGGTCGCCTCGAGCACGATTACCGGCTTGCCCGCCTTGGACAGCAGATATCCGGCCGTGAGGCCGGCCGGCCCGCCGCCGAGCGCCAGAACGGGGTGCTCAGTGGTGATCTCGGCTCCGCCGCGATGCTGCGCGCCGTGGTTGGTCGAATCCGGTGTGCTCATTTGGTCTTGATGTATAAAACCGCGCTGTCAGCGACACAGCAGGCACTGCGATATGAGTGAGGCGCCCACGCCTCGGGGCTCAGGCTGAGATCGCTGGCGAGAAGCTCCGACCATTGCGCCGCTCGACGGCGTACCAGCTGGGTCCATGCCGCCCCCCAATTCTTCGCACCCTCGGTCAGCGGACGGATGAACAGAAGCTGTTGCCCAGGCTTGAGGCTAGCAAGCAGCGGTGCGAGCGTCGTCGCTGGTTGGGCGGCATTGAGCCGCTTCAGGGCAAAAACCCAGTTCATGTACCTCGGGTCGTCGACCCGCCCGAGGGTGTTCGCATACTGAAGCCCGGCGGGCAGGTAGTACCAGGCCAGCGGCACCTGCTCGGGTTGCGCGCTGATCACGATGTCTCCTGAATGAAGCAGGGG
The DNA here is from genome assembly GCA_955652215.1 of uncultured Solirubrobacteraceae bacterium. The sequence goes on from CATPAX010000069.1 coordinate 753, forward strand.
CGCCACCTCGCCGGCGACGTCGCGCATATCGCTCTTGTATGGCGGCGTGTAGGAAGAGATGTGGACGACGAACACCATCGACAGAATCAGAGCGACGATGCCCACGGCGCGGGCACGAGAGAGGCCGAAGGCAGCGAGCAGCAGGATCGGCCCGAGCACGGGCGCCATGTACCTCGAGACGAATGCCGGGGTGATCTGCGAGGCAGCCCATGCCACCAGCAGCGTCGCGGCCGGCAAAGCGAGCAGCGTCCACACGATCGTCGCCTCGCGGCTCCGGCGATGGGCTTTCGTGAACAGGTGACCGAGCCCAACGGCTCCTCCGATAACGAGCGCAACGGAGATGCGGTCGCCGCCCATCAGGTCTCGGGACAGGAGGACAGGGGCGCCGAACCGGGGTGGTGGGGCCCACGGTGCGCCGGTGTGCGTCGCCTGGTAGAAGAAGTTCGGAAGCCACGGCGCGAACAGAATCACCGAGCCGCCGAATGTCATTGCGGCGTCGCGCAGGAGCCGGCGTCGATCGGTGCTGACGAGGTAGGTAGGGATCAGGGCGATGGCCGCGCCCGCGCCGAAGAAGATCCCCCAGGCGTGGGTGTAGAGCATCAGCGCTTCGCACACCGCGAACAGGATCAGGTACCTGCGGCGGCCGAGCACGAAACCGTGGATGAATGCCGCAGTCGCCAGCAGACCGAGCAGCCCCATCAGCTCGTACATCCGCGTCTCCTGCGCGTACTGGGTGAGGAAGGTGCTGAACGCGAACAGGACCGCCGCGAACAGTCCGGCCCGGCGTCCGAAGAGGCTCCACCCGGCCCACATCCCGGCTGGGATCGTGAGCAGCCCGAACAGCAGCGGCAGTGCGTGGGTCGCGCTCTCGCTCGCCCCGAAGACGCTCATCCAGAGGTGCAGCAGCAGATAGAACAGCGGGGGGGAACCGTCGTGGCGCAGGATCCCGGGGATCGCGCTCAGCGAGTGCGAGGCGATGCCGGTGGTGATCGCCTCATCCATCCAGAACTGCCCGCCGATATAACGGGTGCGGATGAACGTCGAGACCGCAAGCAGGACGACCAGGACGCCCCCGGCGATCGCCCAATTCGGAAGCTGAGTAAGGCGCTCGCGGACCGGCACGTCAGGGCGCGCGACGGTCCGGCGCGGCGTGGCTACGGCGGCCATGTCAGTGGGTCACCTTACTTTGCGCAGGTTGAAAAAACGATGAACGTGCGAACGCGGAAGGTCGTGTATCGAGCGCCGGCTTGTTCCCAGGCAATGATCTGCCCCGGCATCGGTAGCAACCTCGCCTTCGAGGTGTCCCGAGTCTGCAGAATCGTGTTCGGCCATGGTCCGCCCTGCACCACGTGGGTAGGTGGCGCCTCCACTCCGAGCGTGCGGACGCCAAGCGTCCACGCGAGCATCGGCACCTGGAAGCCCTCAGTCATCACGGTTCCGCACTTGAGCACCTTGGCCGGTCCACCCAGGTCGACGATCGCCTGTGCGGCGTCCTCCCGGAGGTGAGCCTGATACACGAGCGCGCGGTGGGTGCGCTGGACGTGCAGGAGACTCCCGGTGACCGGATTGGGAACGAGCGCGAACACCAGCGTCATCAGTCCGGTCGCCGTCCAGCTCGCGGCGCTCACGCTCGAGATCCAGCGGCGGGCAACGCCCGCAAGGGCATAGGCCGCCCACCCGAACGCCACAGCGCCTGCTACCTCGACGAACGCGGCTCCGAGCACCAGATAGCGGTCGTTGCCCGAGAAGCCGGCCTGCGTGAGGATTCCGATCAGGACCCACCAGCCGAGACCGACGATCCCCGCTGCCGCGAGCGCGATGAGCGCCAGCTGGCGATCATCGGCGGGGCGAAGGACCGCCCGCCAGCCGCCTCGCGCCAAGGCGACCAGCGCGGCTATCACCCCGACCGCCGCCGCCGCCTTCATCCGCGTGAGCACGGCAGGGAAGGCGTGGTGCAC
>CATPAX010000070.1 GCA_955652215.1 uncultured Solirubrobacteraceae bacterium
GCCCGGATCCTCGGTCCTCTGACGCCCGATCGCCTGGACTTTCCCTACATGTCGATGCGAGAGATCGTCGTCGGTGCAGTTCCGGTCAGGGCGCTTCGCGTTACGTTCGTCGGGGAGGGCGGCTGGGAGCTCTACTGCCCGACCGAGTATGGGGCGGCGCTGTGGGAGGCGCTCTGGGAAGCGGGACAGCCGCATGGTCTCCGCGCCTGTGGCTACCGGGCGATCGACTCGCTGCGACTCGAGAAGGGCTACCGCGTGTGGGGTTCGGACATCACCCCCGATGAGACGCCGTTCCAGGCGGGTCTCGGCTTCTGCGTTCGCGAAGACGACTCCTTCAAGGGCGCGCGAGCCCTACGCGAGCGTGCGCCCTCGACCACGCTCCGGTGCCTGGTCCTCGACGAACCGCAGGCTGTCGTCCTGGGCAACGAGCCGGTAGCTGTCCACGGGGTGCTACGCGGACGCGTCACCAGCGGTGGGTATGGATATACGGTGGAGCGCTCGATCGCCTACGCGTACCTCCCCGCCACGATTGAGGCGGGCGAACGGATCGAGGTCGACGTGTTCGGGAGATGGGTCGCCGGCGAGGTCGTACGCAGCCCACTGTTCGACCCGCGCGGCGAGCGGGTCCGTGGCGCACTTGGTCACACGCTGTCCGACGATTGACTCTCAGGCGAGCGGGTAGCCCATTTATGTAATGGACACAATGCTCGAAATTTCGGAGTGCTATCCCGCCGCGGCTGCCTCGGTTCCGCTGGCGCGTCAGGCTCTGACGCGTCTCGCCTCCCGGGCGGGGGCAAGCGAGGAGCAGGTGGAGGCGGTCCGCCTCGCCTCCTCCGAAGCGCTGACGAACGTCGTTCAGCACGCCTATGGCGACGGCGAGGGAAGCATCCACGTCGCGTCGGCGGTGACGAACGACGAGCTGTGGGTGCTGATCGCGGATGACGGCAATGGCCTGCGAGCGCCGACTCGGAACCGCGGGCTCGGGTTGGGGCTGGCGCTGATTGCCTGCGTTACCGACACCTTCTCGCTGCTCAAGCGCTCGTCCGGCGGGACCGAGATGCAGATGCGCTTCGGCCTGAGGTCGCGCAAGGCGCCACGCTCCGGTCAGCGGCGCGGATCGGGGTCTTCCGCCCAGGCCGCGGCCTGACCGCGCTTCTCGACCACGACATATCCCTTACCCGTCGCGACGACCGACTCGACGGTCGGCTGTTCGTGACCGGAGGCCACCAAGAACCTCCGTGGGTGCTTGCGGATCCGCTGGTAGTCGGTGGCCGTCAGCTCGAGTAGCTCGTTGCAGCCCAAACGGCCGCACTCGCAGCGATAGCCCACAAGCTCGCTCTCCTCGCCGGGCCATTGGCCACGCTGGATTCCCTCATTGATCTCGCGGAGGACGGACTCGTACGCCAAGGGCCCGGGGTGTGCCTGGCGATCCATGGCGTAATTCTTCCCCGGACTCGACACTGTAATTCGGGGTGACAGCGCGAGCAATTAGGGGTAGCATCGGCGCCGACGTGACGTGGGGATTCCTGTGGTTGATGCTGGCGCTGAAGATCCCGCTGGCGATGCTCATCTACATCGTCTGGTGGGCGATCAAGCAAGAGCCAGACGCGCCGTCGAACGATGATGACGGCGGGATCCGGCGCCGCGAGCGGCCGCATCCCCCGAAGCCGTTTCCGCGCCGCCCACGACGCGGTCCGCACGGCGACCCGGCACCCAGTCCGCCGGCGCGCGTCCGGACTGTTCGCGCTCGCGCGCGGACGCTCGAGCACTAGCAGCGGCCCCGCATCCAGCCCCTATGGGCTGTTCGGTGGATCGCCCGGCTTCGGACCACCAGGATGCGAACGATGGCGATTCACCCGGCTATACGCCAGTACAGCACCAAGTCCTCGGGACGAGCTAGCCAGTCCAAGCGGCTTAGCCCGTGAGGTGGCCGACAGGACTTGCCCGCTGGCACCATCCTGAGGCCGACGGCCCGGGTGTTGCTCATCGATGACGACGCACGACTGCTGCACTTCAGCGCCGTCAATTCTGCAGGCAAGGAGTTTTGATTCCCCACCGGGAGGAGGTATCAACCCCAGGCGAAACCGCGGAGGCCGCTGCAATTCGCGAGGTGCGGGAGGAGACAGGACTGACCGACTTCGTGCTCGGCCCCGAGGTCGGGTTCCGACGGCATGTGTTCGAGTGGCGGGGCGCCACATACGATCAGTCGGGAGCGGTGGTTCATGGCCCGCGTCCGCCCGACGCGGCTTACCTCCGCGAGGGTTGGCAGACTTGAGGGTATGAACAGCCACCCTGCGGTGGCGCCGGCCAGCGAGCGCATCAACGCCGGCGCAGTCCTGTCCGACGGAACGATCCTCGAGCTCGTCCAGGCTGGGAGAATCAAGATCGAGCCGTGGGACCCGGAGCTGGTTCAGCCCGCGAGCGTTGACCTGCGCCTGGGCGACTCGTTTCGCGTCTTTCACAACCATCGCGCCTCCGCGATCGACCTGCGTGAGCGGCCTTCGGGACTGACCGAGGAGGTGGTGATTGGACGGGACGAGCCGTTCGTGATCCATCCGGGTGAGTTCTGCCTCGGGCGAACGCTCGAGTGGGTCGAGCTGCCAGACGACATCGTCGCGCGAATCGAAGGCAAGAGCTCGATCGGCCGGCTCGGCCTGATCGTTCATGCCACCGCCGGGTTCTGCGATCCAGGATGGAAGGGAACCCTGACCTTGGAGCTGAACAATTTGACCCGGATCCCGATCAAGCTCTGGGCCGAGCTGCGGATCGCGCAGCTGTCATTCATGCGTCTGGACCGGCCCGCGCAGCGACCGTATGGGAGCCCTGGACTGGGGAGCCACTATCAGGGTCAGCGGGCCGCCACCGAGAGCCGGTATGAGGGGGGCCCCGAGCCTTCGCAGGCGCCCGCGTCGGGCGTAGCCGGCGCGCAGCCGATCGGGTAGTCTCGCGCCGGTGCTGAGCATCCTGATCGCCGCCTCAGAGCCGTCCAAGGTTCCGTTCTATCTCGCGGGTGGCGCGCTGGCGGCATGGGCCGTCGTGTTGGCCGCTCTCGGGCTGACCCGTCCCAGTTTCCCCGACGGGGAACGTGGAGCGCGCGCCGTGATGGGGATCAGCCTCTGCCTGATGTTGCTCGCGATCGCGATGGCGATCGCGACCAGCAAGTAGCGCTGATCGCCGCGCGCCCGGGGTACTACAGTTTTGGTTGCTCTCGTGGGCGGTGTGCCGTGGGGAGCGCCGCCCGAAAGGAGGGCATTTGAGCACAGAGACCAAGCGTCGCGATGGCTCCAGCGCGTCAACTTCGCAGGAGTCGCTCACAGTCGTCGACAACCGGACCGGCAAGCAATACGAAATCCCGATCGAGGACGGGACGATCCGCGCGATGGAGCTCCGCGGGATCAAGGTCGACGACGACGACTTTGGCCTGATGAGCTACGACCCGGCGTTCCTGAACACGGCGTCCTGCCGTTCGGCGGTCACGTTCATCGACGGCGAGCAGGGGATCCTCGAGTACCGCGGCTATCCGATCGAGCAGCTCGCCGAGAAGTCCTCCTACCTCGAGGTCGCCTATCTGCTGATCCACGGTGAGCTTCCCACCCAGAAGGAGCTCGACGATTGGAAGCACATGATCACGATCCACACGTTCGTGCACGAGAACATCAAGGAGTTCATGCAGGGCTTCCGCTACGACGCGCACCCGATGGGCATGCTGCTCGCTTCGGTCGGCGCGCTCTCCACCTTCTATCCCGAGGCCGCTGAGATCAAGAACGCCGAGACGCGCTATCTCCAGGTGATCCGGCTGATCGCGAAGATGCCCACGCTGGCCGCGTTCTCCTTCCGCCACAACCAGGGCAAGCCCTACGTGTATCCCGACAACGACCTTTCCTACGCGGCCAACTTCCTCTCGATGATCTACAAGATGACTGAGCTGAAGTACGAGCCCGATCCGAGGCTCGAGCACGCGCTGGACGTCCTGTTCATCCTCCACGCCGACCACGAGCAGAATGCATCAACCAGCGCGGTGCGGGGAGTGGGCTCCACCCAGGTCGATCCCTATTCGGCGGTCGCGGCGGGGGTCGCGGCGCTCTACGGCCCGCTACACGGCGGCGCGAACGAGGCGGTGCTCCGGATGCTCCACCGGATCAAGCGCAAGGAGAACATCCCCGACTTCATCAAGGGTGTCAAGGAGGGCAACGAACGGCTGATGGGCTTTGGCCATCGGGTCTACAAGAACTACGACCCGCGCGCGAAGATCATCAAGAAGGCCACCGACGAGGTGTTCGAGGTGACCGGCAAGAACCCGCTGCTGGACATCGCCACCGAGCTCGAGAAGATCGCGCTCGAGGACGACTACTTCACCTCACGAAAGCTGTATCCGAACGTCGACTTCTACTCCGGCATGATCTACGAAGCGCTCGGGATGCCGATGCAGATGTTTCCGGTGTTGTTCGCGATCGGGCGCACCAGCGGCTGGATTGCCCAGTGGCTCGAGATGATCGACGACGACGAGCAGAAGATCGCCCGCCCGCGGCAGATTTACACCGGTCCTCGCGGCGTCGGTTACGTGCCGATGCACGAGCGCGGATGATCGCCTCAGCCTGAGATGATCGGGATGTGCCCTGGAAGCTCACCGTCCGTGCGGGTCCGCGGGTAGACCACACCACCTTCGACGATCTGGATGACGCGCTAGGTGCGCTCGAATCACGAGGTCGAGAGCTCGCCCAAGCGGCGCCCCGGCGCCAGGTCGACACGAAGGTGCGCCGCTTCGAGCCGGCTCAGCTGGTCAGCGCGCGGTTAGAGCTGGCCGGTCCTGAGCGGGTGCTCGCCAAGGTGCAGGCCGGAGTGGACGTCCGCGGGGACGGGTCGGTGGAGGCGTACGTCGGCCGCGTCCGCCGGCGGGTCGTCGAACAGAAGCGCGGTGAAAACGCCTACCAGGCACTCGGGCGCACGCTGCGCGACTAGAGGACCAGCGTTGGGCCGTGCTTGCGCAACCAGCGAACATGCCGGCGGTAGTCAGGGCAGCGCTTCGCCAGCAGCGCCCAGAAACGCGGGGAGTGGTCGAGGATCTCGAGGTGACAGACCTCGTGCCAGACGACGTAGTCGAGCACCGGTTCGGGAGCCATCAGCAGCCGCCAGTTAAAGCTCATCGCGCCGGAGCTCGAGCAGCTCGCCCAGCGCGTGCGCTGTCCGCGGATGGAGAGCCCGGAGTAGGACGTTCCCGCATACAGGCATGCCTCGTCAAGGCGCGGAGCGATCTCGGCGTAGGCGGCCCGGCGGAACCAGCGCTCGAGCGCGGGACCCCGCGCGTCCCCAGCAGGAACGAGGAGCTCCTCGCCTCGTCTGTGGACACGAGTCCGGTCCGGCTGGGCCACCAGGCACAGCATGGTCCCGAGGTACGGGACCGCCTCGCCGCGGGCCGCGACCGCATCGGCGACCCGGTCGAGCTCGGCGAGCCGGCGCTCGATCCAGGGCCGGAGCTCGACAATCGCCGCCGTGGCTTCCTGACGACCGGCTCGCCGCGGTAGGACCACTTCCACTCCGCGGGCCGGGTCGACCGTTACTCGTACTCGCCTGGCTCGTTGGGAGCGGCGGATGCTGTAGGCGATGCCCGTGTTATCGACGTTCTGCGCCAAGGCGCGACAGGGTACGGTGCAGACCCGACATGCCGGCTTTCCCCGAGCTCACAGAGCCGCTTGTAAGCGAGCACGTCGTTCTCCGCGACGCCGCCGAGCGCGACATTCCTGAAGTACTGATCGCCTATCAGGATGATCCTGAGCTGTGCGCGCGGCTTGGGCGGGAGCGGCCGCCGAGCGCCGCCGAGCTGGGCCAGGCCGCAGAGAACGAAGCGGCGGAGCGCGCGGCGGGCAGGAGTGCCGAGTTCACGATCCTTGCTCCCGGCTCGGACGCCTGCCGCGGGCAGGTCAACGTGCACCACGTCGATTGGGAAAACGCGCGTGGCGAGCTCGGAATCTGGCTTTCTCCTGAGTCTCGCGGGAGGGGCTTGGGCAGCGGCGCTCTACGTCTTCTGGCGGAGTGGCTCCTGCATCACTGCGGGCTCGAGCGCGTTGAGCTTTTGACCGAGCCCGACAACGGGCCGATGCTGCGGGCTGCTGGCGCCGCGCGCTTCGTCCGCGAGGGCATGCTGCGTGCCTACCTGCTCGAGCGAGGCCGGCGGATCGACGTCGCGATCCTGTCGCTGCTACCCGCTGACCTCGAGAGCTGATGCGCTACTGGCGCGTAAAGCTCCCCGCGGGCGTTCGCTCCCCATTCGAGGTCTATATCAACGGCGTCCCGCAAGAGCTTGGCGTCGACTTCCGAATATCGAGCGGCGAGCTGCTGTTCGAGCGAGAGCTCGTCTCACAGAAGCTCGGTCTCTGGGCATGGTTCATGGGTTTCTGGGGCATCGGAACCTATAAGCGCAACGACGAGGTCGACGTTCGCTACGAGCTCGAAGGACGGCCGATGGTCGCCCACGCGCTCGAGATCATCCCGCCGTTCTGACCACCTCGCGACCGACCCAGGGTCGCAGCAGCGTGAGCGCCGAGAGAATCGCCCGCGTCGCCGGCGAGCGGTTCAGCGTGTAGAAGTGGATCCCGGGCGCCCCGCGCGCCAGAAGCTCCGCGCACTGAAGCGTTGCGTACGAGACGCCGAGCTGGAGAACCGCGCTTGGGTCCTCGCTCCGCCACTCGAGCGCCTCGAGCAACGCTTGCGGGATGCTCGCGCCGCACATCCCAGTCATCGTCTTGATCTGGCCGACGTTCGTGATCGGCATGATCCCCGGGATGATCGGGACCTCGATCCCGGCCGCCCGTGCTTCCTCCACGAAGCGGAAGTAGAGCTCGGGGTCCAGGAATAGGTTCGTGACCAGGAAAGACACGCCGGCGCGAACCTTCTCGCGAAGGAAGCGCAGATCGTGAGCCATGTCGGGGGCCTCGGGATGGACTTCGGGGAAGCAGGCGGCCCCGATGCAGAAGGGGTACGAATCGCGGATCAGCGCGGCCAGCTCGGTCGAGTACCGAAGGCCCTGGGGGTGAGGCCGCCACTCGGTCTCTCCGCGCGCCGCGTCCCCGCGCAGCGCCAACACGTTGTCGATGCCTGCATCAGCGATCCCGTCGAGCATCTCGCGCAGTTCGTCCCGGCTTGATCCCACGCAGCTGAGGTGGGCCATCGCCTCGATCCCGAGCTCGTTCTTGATCCATTTGGTCAGCTCGACCGTCCGCGCTCGCGTCGATCCTCCGGCCCCGTAGGTGACCGACACGAAGTCGGGGTCGAACGCCCGCAGGTCCTCGAGCGTCTCGCGTAGGTTCCGCTCGCCCTCGTCGCTCTTGGGCGGGAAGAACTCGAACGAGAACACCGGCTCATCGCTCGTGGCGAGGATCTCGTCGATACGCACTGACCACGACCGTACAACCTTGACAACGATGTGTCAAGGTTGACGGCTTAGCGCTGAAACGTGAAAAGGCGCTCGCCTGCGACGGGCGGCCGCGTGGGCCGTCGTAGCGCATTGCGGCTACCGCCGCGCAGCTGCCGCGAGGGAGCGTGGCGTAGCCGAGCTCGGTGAAACCCGCAGCCGAGAACCGGGCTTTGAGCGCGCTGTTCCTGTCGCCCTGCCTTCGTCCGCGTGACCAGATCAGCGTCACCCCCGTCCCGCACAGCACCGGCCCCGCGGCGATCGTGCGAGTGAGTTCGGCGTTGCTGATGTTGCCGAGGATCCCGACCATCAGGACCAGGTCAGCCGGTGCCGCTCCCAGATACGCGTCGGTGACACGGCCGTGCGGACCTCGATTGCCGCGCCCGCCCCCGCCCCCGTCTGCCTGGCACGCTGCGCGATTGCAGGTGGATTCTCGACAAGGGTGAGCGCTCACCTGTTCGGCGTCGTCTCGCTGAGCGAGGGTCTCGAGCAGATCGCGTCCGTCACCCGAGCAGCAGCTGAGGACGCGCACCGCCCCGCTGCGTCGGTCGAGCGCCTCACGAATGTATCTCTGGACGGTGCGAAGCCGCCACGACAGATCGGAGGCGGAATCGTCGTGGCGCTGGTGCCAGAGTCGATAGTCGCGCAGGCCAGTCAACGACCTCAGCGTGCCGCGCGAGAGCAGCGCTCCGTTCACGACGCCGGAGCGTTGCCAGCAGGCCCAGATGTGACGGCTCGGGAGGTCCACATACTCCGACTGACCGAACTCAGTGTGGGTTATGCATCAATCGCCGCATCAGAGGCGACGCGTGTCAAACCACCCTCCTCCGGGGGGGTAATGCGTCACTCGTCTCGCGTGCTACGTCGATTGACGCGACGTTCACACGAAGCGATCGCTCAGGCTGCCACGTCCTCCGTCATCGAGCCGTTTTTCAACGCCTCGAAGGGCTCGCCCGTGCGGACCGTCGAGCTCAGGCAGCGCGCCTCGAGCTCAGGCAGCGCGCCTCGAGCTCAGGTAGCGCGCCTCGAGCTCAGGCAGCGCGCCTCGAGCCAGGCAGCGCGCCTCGAGCTCACGCCGCCCGCCAGAGCTCGCCGTCCTCCCCCTGCCGGACCACGACGCCCTGCCGCTCGAGATGGGTGAGGTAGCAGAGCGTCTCGAGGAGCCACCACCGCACGGTGGCGTCAGTGGGCGCCTCATGGTGCACGAGCGGCGCGACTTCGAGGGCGGTCCGCGGCTCGCCCCGAACGGCCTCGAGTGCGGCGTCCAGCCGTTCACGCACCAGCCGGCGATTGCCGTCGATGTGACTGGGGATGTCGAAGAAAGGCCTGCCATGGCCCGAGACGCACAGGCGGGCATCGAGGGCCTCAACGATGTCGAGTGAACGGAGGAACTCGCCGATCGGGTCGGGGGTCCAGCCGTAGTCGAAATACAGCGAGATCCGGCCAAGAAGGTGATCTCCAGAGATCAGCAGCCGATGCTCGGCCTGGTAGAAGCAGACATGGGAGGGCGCATGACCGGGCGTCTCATGAACGGTCCATTCGCCGAGGTCGGTCTCGATCACGACGCCGTCGACCAGCGGCCTGTTCGGCTCGATCAGTCGGGCGATCCCGGACGGATGATCCTTGGCGCGCTCAACGTAGCGCCGGAGCGCCTGCTCAGGAACGCCGCTCTGGCGTCCGATCTCGAGCATCCGCGCGACAGCGAGGGTCGGATCGGTAGCCACACGCACCGCATGGGCATGGTTTGGATGTAGCCACAGCTCGCATCCGGCCCGATCGCGGATCGGCGCGGCCTGACCCCAATGATCCGCATGCGCGTGGGTACAGGCGATCAGCCGGACCTGGTCGAGCCGCAGCCCGACCTGGTCCATGGCGCGTTCGAGCTGGGCGAGGGAGCCCGGCTCGTGCATGCCGGTGTCGATCAGCACCACGCCTGACTCCGCGGCGAGCGCCCAGGCGTTGCAATGCGGGACCCCCTCCCAGGGCAGCGGCAGCCTGAGGCGCCACAGGCCGGGCAGCACCCGTTCGCCGCGTCCCAGCTCGCGCTTTCTAGCCACCCCGCGGACGATATTGCGCGCGCGTAGACTGGCGCGCTGCGATGGCCACTGCAGAGGTCGCAAAACAGTACTTCGAGACATTGAATGCACACGACCTCGATGGCGCTGTGCAGTGCTGGGCGCCCGGCGGCATCGACTGTTTGGTCGGACGCCAGGAGCTCGAGGCGCCGGGCGGCGTGCGCGACTACTTCACGGCGTTGTTCGCGGCATTCCCGGACTGGTCCTTCGAGGTGCTCGATCTCATCAGCTCACGCAACCGCGTGGCGGTCCGCTGGAGAGGAGGTGGCACCTTCGCAGGCCCGAGCCGCTTCGAGGGTTTCGAACCGAACGGAGCTCTACTGGAGATCGAGGGCTGCGACGTTCTGACCGTTTCCGATGACCTGATCGTGCGCAACTACGCCTACATCGACACCGGTGAGGTGGCCCGCCAGCTCGGGTTCCTTCCGCCAGCTGGGTCAGCCTCCGAGGCTCGTCTCGCGAAGCTCGCGAACGTGCGCACCCAGATCCGGACGTTCCTGCGCGGCGCCGAACCGGAGCGAATCGCCGACGGCGTCTGGGTCCTGCGGGGCGGCTTTCCGCCCAAGACTATGAACGTCTACCTAATCGAGGACGGCGGAAAGATCACCTTGTTCGACGCCGGAAGCGCTGACATGAGCTCGTCGATCGCGAGCGCCGCTGCCCGTCTGGGCGGCCTCGAGCGGGTCGTGCTAGGCCATGCGGACGCCGATCACCGCGGCGCGGCGCCCGCACTGCATGCGCCCACGTACTGTCATCCCGCGGAACGTGAGGCGGCCGAATCGGACAACCCGCGCCGTCCCTACTGGGATTTCTCGAAGCTCGATCCGCACGGGCGGCTCCTGCTAAAGCGACTGATCCCGATCTGGGACGGCGGGGGCGTGCCGATCACCGGCACCGTTCAGGAGGGCGACGGCGTGGCGGGTTTCAAAGTCATCGATCTGCCGGGCCACGCTCCTGGGCTGATCGGTCTGTTCCGCGAGGCGGACAGGCTTGCGCTTGTATCGGACTGCATCTACACGCTCGATCCTCAGACAGGACGCAAGCGATCGGCACACGTGCCGCACCCGGCATTCAACTGCGACACCGACCAGGCCCGCGCCTCGATCCACAAGCTCGTCGCGCTCCAGCCGGCAGAGGTGTGGGCGGGGCATACCGACCCGGTGACCGGCGACGTGGCGGCGCAGCTCGAGCGCGCTGCCACCACGTAAACGGTGGGCCGCCGTCAGCGTCAGCGGGAGCGAGTGACGGGTGTCGAGCAGCGGATCAGCGCTCCGGTCAGCGAGTACAGCGACAGGGAAGGCGACGTTCTGGTGCTCCGCGGCTCACTACCGCCCGCCGCGCGCCGGGAGTACTCCGCGACCCTGACTGGCGGGCTCGAGCGCGAAGACGCGTGGCAGCGGGCGATAGAGCTCGCATTCGAACGACTGGCGGTCTCATGGACGGTGGCTGGCCTCGAGCTCACCGAGCAGCGGGAACTGCTCGGCCGCTACCGCATGGCGTCGGAGGCCGAGCGCCTGTTCGTTCGCGACGCGCTCCGCGAGCACATCGGCGCGCACTTCCCCGAGCTCCAGGCGCCATGACCGTTACCCCGGACCCGGAGCGGTTTGCAGAACTGCTGTGCGAGTGGTGTCTCCAGGTGCGCGAAGGTGACCAGGTGCTGGTGGGGTCGACACCTCAGTCGATGCCACTCGTGGCGGCGGTTCACGGAGCACTGCTCGAGCGCGGCGCGTGGCCGATGATCCGTCTGACGCCGAGCGAGCTCGCCGAGGATTTCTATCTCCATGCGGGCGAGATGCACCTGGACTCGTTCGCTCCGCTCGAGCTGGTCGAGGCCCAGGCGCTCGATGCAAGGCTGGTGATCCAAGCGCCGACCAACACCCGCGCGCTGGCGTCGGTAGATCCGTCGCTGATCGCCCGGTCCGCGCGGGCACGGGGACCGATCAGGGAAGCTCTGCTCCGCCCCGGAATGCGCTGGTGCGGGACGCTGTGGCCGACGGCTGCGCTCGCCCAGGAGGCAGCGATGAGCGAGCGCGACTATTCGGCGTTTGTGACCAGGGCACTGTTTCTCGACCAACCCGACCCGATCGGCGCCTGGCGTGTACTCAGCGAGCGCCAGGCCAAGCTGGTCGCCAGGCTCTCCATGGCGCGGGAGATACGCCTGGAGGCTCCCGACACCGATGTGCGCCTGCGGGTCGATGGGCGCACCTGGATCAACTCGGACGGCAGGCGCAACATGCCAAGTGGCGAGGTGTTCACCGGTCCGCTCGAGGACTCGGCATCCGGGCACGTTCGATTCACGGTGCCCTCGAGCCCGAGCGGAGTCGAGGTGAGCGGTGTCGAGCTGACGTTTGCCGATGGCGAGGTAGTGGACGCTCGGGCTGGCCGCGGGGAGGATTACCTGCAGGCCGCGCTGGCCACCGACGCAGGCGCCCGCCGCCTCGGGGAGCTCGGGATCGGGACGAACGCTGGAATCGACCGCCCCACGGGCTCGATCCTGCTCGACGAGAAGATGGCAGGCACGGTGCACCTTGCGCTCGGCCGGTCGTACCCCGAGACGGGCGGGACCAACGTTTCGTCGCTTCATTGGGATCTGATCTGCGATCTTCGCCAGGGCGGGTCGGTCACAGTCGATGGCCAGCCGCTCGATATCACCGGTGAGTAACCAGAATCCCCAGGCCGTGGAGTAGCTTCTCTGCACTCATGCGCCGTACGAAGATCGTCGCGACCATAGGGCCGGCCTCGCGCGAGCCGGAGACGCTATTGCGGATGGTTCAGGCCGGCCTCGACGTCGCACGCCTGAACTTCTCGCACGGCAACCTTGAGATCCACGCCGACAGCGCACGGCGCGTGCGCGAAGCGGCCGGCCGGGCTGGCCGGCAGGTGGCGATCCTCCAGGATCTCCCCGGGCCGAAGATTCGCATCGGCGCTCTCCAGGACGACACGGCCGAGCTCAAGCCAGGCGAGAAGCTGGTGCTCGCC
>CATPAX010000071.1 GCA_955652215.1 uncultured Solirubrobacteraceae bacterium
CAGTCCAAGCTGACGGCCAACAAGCCTTATCTCGCCGGCGGCAAACTCATCGGCTGCCTCCGCATTCGAAGCTACGTGAACGACGTGGCGGGCACCGAGCGCGGCGCGCTGATCCGGATCTTCTCAGCGTCAGGGGACCTGGAGTGCAAACCCCCGGTCATCAAGGGCAAGGGTCCGGCGCTCCCGGCCGTCTCGCTGTTCACAACCGCGCCGGACCAGAACCCGCCGGTTACCTTCACCAAGTCGGGTTACGAGGTCGCGTTGCGTTCGTTTCCGATTGGCCCGCACGACAACGGGCAGTTGACGTTGCTGTTCGCACGTCCACTGTCGGAGGTCGAGCGCACCGTCGGCCGCGTCCGGTTCTTCCTGCTGTTCGGGGTTCTCGGCGGGACGGCGCTGGCGCTGCTCGCGGGCCTGACCACCGCCCAGCGGGCGATCCGGCCGATCCGCGAGCTGACGGGTGTCGCCCGCGAGATCGAGCGGACGCGCGACCCGAGCCTGAGGGTGCCGCACCCCCGGGCGGCCGACGAGATAGCAGAGCTGGCGCGCACCCTGGAGGGCATGCTCGGGGCGCTCGACAGCGCTCGAACCGATACGGAAGCGATGCTGCACCGCCAGCGCGAGTTCGTGGCCGACGCCTCGCACGAGCTCCGCACGCCGCTGACGAGCGTGCTCGCGAACCTCGAGCTGCTCGCGGAGGAGCTCGAAGGCGAGCAGGCGGAGACCGCCCAGGCGGCGCTGCGCTCGACCAAGCGGATGCGGCGGCTCGTCGGGGATCTCCTGTTGCTGGCGCGGGCGGACGCGAAGCGCGTGCAACCCGAGCGGCCGACGGATCTTGCCGAGGTCCTGACCGAGGCCGCCTCCGAGCTGGGGCCGATGTCGACCGCGCATCGGCTGTCACTCGACCCCCAGCCGGTGGTCGTCCCGGGGGTCCGCGACGATCTTCACCGCCTGGCCCTGAACTTGATCGAGAACAGCCTGCGCCACACGCCACCCGGGACGCAGATCCGCGCCAGCACTCTCGCCAGTGACGGATACGCGGTCTTGAGCGTCGAGGACGACGGGCCGGGAATTCCGCCGGAGATCAGCCACCGCGTGTTCGAGCGGTTTGTGCGCAGCGGGCACGGATCGGGATTGGGACTGGCGATCGTCCGGGCCGTCGCTGAATCACATGGCGGGACCGTCGAGCTCCAGAAGCCAAAGTCCGGCCCGGGGACCCGGCTGGTGATCAGGCTCCCTCGCCAGCGCAACCCGGCTCGGCAAGCCGCCGAGCTAGCCGCGGCTCAGACCTCGACCACGACCGGCAGTACCATCGGCCGGCGACGCAGCCGGTCGTAGACGAACGCCGCGAGGTCGTCGTGCAGCTCCTGCTGGAGCAGATCGATCTCGCGCACCCCGTCTCGGGCCGCGCTCGAGAGGGAGCGCTCGACCTCCTCGCGGATGTCCTGCACCAGCTCTCCGGCCTGTTCGATGAACGGCACGCCCCGGAAGATCACCTCGGGCGGGACGACAGATTCACCGGTTTGCTCTGACACGGTGGCGACGACGATGAAGATCCCATCCGCGGAGAGCATCCTGCGATCGCGCAGCGCGACATCGGCGGGGTCGCCGATGTCGACGCCGTCGACGAAGATCATCCCCGACTGCTCGGGTTCTCCGAACCGCGCGCCCCGCGAGTCGATCTCGAGGGGAAGCCCGTTCTCGCCGCGGAACACGTCGTCTGGGTCGACGCCGACCGCGGCGGCGAGCTCGGAATGAAGGTGGATGCGCTTATGGTCGCCGTGGATCGGCAGCACGTAGCGGGGCCGGAGCAGGTTGAGCATCAGCTTCAGCTCCTCGGTGTATCCGTGGCCTGAGGCATGGATCGGCGCTTCTCGCGGGGTGATCACGTCACAGCCGATGTGGTACAGGCGATCGATCGTCTCCCCCACTGCACGCTCGTTGCCCGGGATCGGTGTGGCCGAGAACACGACCGTGTCGCCACGGTGGAGCTTGATCGTCCGGTGGTCGTTATGGGCCATCCGGCGAAGCGCCGACAGCGGCTCCCCCTGCGATCCGGTCGAGAGCACCACGATCTTCTCGTCGGGCCAATCCTCGACCTCCGAGGGCTGGACCAGGATCCCCTCGGGGAGCTCGACGTGACCTAGCGAGCGACCGATGTTCACGTTCTTTCGCATCGAGCGCCCGACCAGCGAAACCTTGCGCCCGAGCGCCGCCGCCGCATCGATCACCTGCTGGACCCGATGGATGTTCGAAGCGAAGCTGGTCACGACGATCCGCCCAGGGGCTCGGGAGAAGACTTCCTGCAGGTGCGGGCCGACCCCTCGCTCGGACGGCGAGTAGCCAGGTCTGTCGGCGTTGGTCGAGTCACCGCATAGCAGCAGCACTCCCTCTCGGCCCAGCTCGGCGAGACGCGAAACATCCGCTGGGATGCCATCGACCGGCGTGTTGTCGAACTTGTAGTCGCCTGTCACGAGCACGGTTCCAAGCTCGGTTGTAATCGCGACTGCGACTGAATCGGGGATCGAGTGCGTCATGTGCACCAGCTCGAGCGTGAACGGCCCGAGCGTCAGCTTCTCGCCGGGGCGCAGGTCCTCCATGGGCACGTCTCGCAGGTGGTGTTCGTCGAGTTTCGAGCGCGCCATCGCGACCGTCAACCTGCCGCCGTAGACCGCGGGCCATGGCTCAATCTCCCGCAGCACCCACGGCAGGGCGCCCACGTGATCCTCGTGACCGTGAGTCACCACGATCGCCTCGATGTCGTCCGCGCGCTCGCGCAGGTAGCTGAAGTCGGGCAGCACGAGGTCGATCCCCAGCATGTCGGTCGCCGGAAAGCGCAGGCCCACGTCGACGACGACGATCCGGCCGTCGTACTCGACGACGGTCATGTTCTTCCCGATTTCGCCGAGCCCGCCGAGTGGCAGGACACGGAGCGTGCCGCTCACAGGCGAGCGTGCATGTGGTCCAGAAGCCCGTGGAGCTCGAGCATCGTCTCGAGCACTGCCAGCTCGCGCTCATCGGGCTCGACGTATGGCAGCCGAGGAGCCCCCACGCTCAGCCCGAGCAGGTTCAGCGAGGCCTTGATGCTGCATGCCAGCGGCGCGACGCACAGGTCCCGGTAGACGTCCTCCAGGCTCTCCTGGATCTGAC
>CATPAX010000072.1 GCA_955652215.1 uncultured Solirubrobacteraceae bacterium
ACCGTAGATCCGGTAGAGGCGGCGACCGCCCGCGCCCTCATCGACGAGCGCCAGCTCATCCCGGTAGATCCTCTTGCCCAGCGCCGCGACCTCGACGCCCTCCGGATGCGCCCCGGGAACATTGATGTTGAGCAGCGTGCCCCGAGGTAGCGGTACGTCCTTCAGTTCTGCGACCAGCCGCGCAGTGAACTCTGCCGCCACCGCGAACTCGAACCCGGCGCCGGTCCGGAAGTCCAGCTCCAGCGCGCTTGACTGCTGGGACACGGCGATGCCCGGCAGCCCCAGGACGATCGCCTCGAGCGCTGCGGCGACCGTTCCCGAGTAGGTGATGTCGTCGCCGAGGTTCGAACCGTGGTTGATGCCGGCGACCACCAGTTCGGCCTCGAACCCTTCAATCAGACCCAGGCGCGCCAGCCTCACGCAGTCAACGGGCGTCCCGTCGGTGGCATAGCCGACCGTTCCGTCATCGAAGTCAACCTCCTGCACCCACAGTGGCCGCCGGGTCGTGATCGAGCGGGCCATCGCCGAGCGGTTGCCATCCGGGGCGATCACCGCAAGCTCCACTCCGGGCACTGCGATCAGCGTCCGACGAAGCGCCTGAAGGCCAGCCGCCTCGATGCCATCGTCGTTTGTGAGGAGAACCCGCACTCGAATTGATCCTAGCCAGGGGCGCGGCAGCCCAGCGACCACACCGACTTGGCTGAGCGCACGATACGAACCCCCGACGGGGGATTTGTCAGAGAGCTGTGCCGGGAGGGAGCACACGCCCCCCGCCGTAGCCGACGCCCGCCAGGTAGAGGCCGTGCGGCGGGGCGGTCGGGCCAGCGGCCGACCGCGGCCGGCCTTCGAGCAGCGAAGCGAAGTCCGTGACCGCCTCCCCATCCCCGGCGACGCGCAACAACGTCCCCACCAGCACTCGGATCATCTGGCGCATGAACGCATCCGCCTCGATCCAGAACTCGAGCAGCCCGTCACCTTCCTCGCGCCAGAGGGCAGCCATCACCTCGCGCTCGAACCGCACATGCTCGGTCTGGGTTGGCGTGAACGCCGTGAAGTCGTGGACGCCGACCAGCGCACGGGCGCACTCGTCCAGCACAGCGCGGTCGACCCGCCGAGGCCAGTGCAGCAGTCGCCCGCGCTCGAGTGCGCTCCGAGCGGGTCGTGTCAGCACGCGGTAGCAGTAACACCGGCTGGTGGCATCGCGGCGAGCGTCGAAGTCAGCGCTATCCGCAGCGACGCACTCGAGCACAGCCACGTCCTCGGGGAGCAGCGCATTGAGCGAGCGGACCGAGACTGAATCGCCGTCGTAGCTGGCGACCTGACCCCAGGCGTGCACGCCCGCGTCGGTGCGTCCGGCGACGGTGAGCGCGACGGGGTCGGCCCGAAGCACCACCCCCAGCGCTCGCTCGACCTCCTCCTGGACCGTCCGGGCGCCAGGCTGGCGAGCCCACCCGGCGAAGCCGCTGCCGTCGTACTCCAGAAGGAGCCGGCAGCGCATCGACCTTAGTGCCCCGAGTCAGGAACTCGCGACATCAGTGCCCCGAGTCACTAGACTAGCTCGAGCAGCACCATTTCGCTCGCATCCGAGCGCCTCGGACCGAGCTTCAAGATTCGCGTGTAGCCGCCCCGCCGCTCGCTGTAGCGCGGGGCGATCTCCTCGAACAGCTTGTAGACCGCGAACTTGTCCTGGCCGAGAGCCGACAGTGCCTGGCGCCGCGCATGCAGATCGCCGCGCTTGGCCAGTGTGATCAGCTTCTCGAGCTCGGGCTTGACTGCCTTCGCCTTCGCCTCGGTGGTTTCGATGCGCTCATGGGCAATCACCTCTTTCGAGAGGTTGATCAGCAGCGACTTGCGGTGCGCGGCGCTACGGCTAAGCTGGTATCGCTGACGCTGGTGGCGCATGGCCGCAGACCTTACTCGCCTCGAAGGTTGAGGCCGCGGGCGTGAAGCGTCTCGATCACCTCGTCGATCGACTTCTTGCCGAAGTTCGGGATCGCGTTCAGCTCGCCCTCGGTCTTCGAGACAAGGTCGCCGACCGTCTGGATGCCGGCGCGCTTCAGGCAGTTGTAGGAGCGAACGCCGAGCTCGAGCTCCTCGATCAGGATGTCGTCCATCGCGTTCGGTGGCCGCGAGGGGGTGCCGACGGCGCCGGCGCCGGCCAGGCCGGGCTCGAGCACCGCCCCGCCCGTGTCGCGCAGCTCCACCACGCGGTCGGCGTCGGTGAAGATCGCGAGCTGCGAGATCAGGATCTCGGCGGCCTCGCGCAGCGCGGCGTGCGGATCGATCGAGCCGTCGGTCTCGATGTCGAGCGTCAGCTTGTCGAAGTCGGTCCGCTGCCCCACTCGGGCCTGCTCGACGTTATAGGCGACGCGGCGCACCGGCGAGAAGATCGAGTCGATCGGGATCACGCCGATCGGCTGGTCGGGAGACTTGTTCTCCTCCGCCGGGCGGTAGCCACGTCCGCGGCCGATCGTCAGGTAGACCTCGAGCTTGGTCTTCTTCTCGAGCGTCGCGATGTGCGCGTTCGGATTGAGGATCTCGACCCCGGAAGGAAGATCGATGTCAGCCGCCGTGATCTCGCCGGGCCCTGTGACTACCAGCGGCGCCTCGATCTCGGTCGCGTCTGAGTGCATGCGGCAGACGATCCCCTTCAGGTTGAGGACGATGTCGGTCACGTCCTCCTTGACGCCCCTGATCGTCGAGAACTCGTGGGCCACGCCCTCGATCCGCACACTCGTCACCGCGGCGCCCGCAAGGGAGGAGAGCAGAACGCGACGCAGCGAGTTGCCGAACGTGTAACCGAAGCCGCGATCGAGTGGCTCGATCGTGAACGATCCTCGGTAGTCGTCGACGCTCTCGCTTGAGATTCGGGGGACTTGGAAGTCGAGCATCAGGGTCCTAACGTCGTGGTTTCATACCGCCGCGAGGCGGTTCTCGAGGCCGAGCCGCCGCTGCGGCGTCAGCCAAAGCTTGGCTTGCTACTTCGAATACAGCTCGACGATGAGCTGTTCCTGCACCGGCGCTGCGATCTCACGCCGCTCCGGCTTGCGAAGCACCTTCGCCGTCAGCGAGTCATGATCGGCCTGGAGCCACGCCGGGACCTGCCCGGTGAGCTCGGTGGCGTCCCGGATGACCTGCGTCGCCTGCGAGCGGGTGTCAATCGCTATCACGTCGCCGTCCCTGAGCTGGTAGCTCGGGATGTTGACCCTCCGGCCGTTCACGGTCCAGTGTCCATGCAAGATCAGCTGCCGGGCCTGCCGCCGGGATGCTGCGAATCCGAGCCTCACCAGCACGTTGTCGAAGCGACATTCGAGCATCCGCAGCAGGTTCTCCCCGGTGATCCCCGGCTGGCGGGAGGCCTTGTGATAGTAGATCCGGAACTGCCGCTCGAGGACGCCGTAGTAGCGCTTGGCCTTCTGCTTCTCGCGGAGCTGGACCCGGTACTCGCTCTGCTTCTGACGCCCGCGGCCGTGCTCTCCCGGTGGATAGGAGCGCCGCTCGACGCCGCATTTGTCGGTGAGGCAGCGCTCGCCCTTCAGGAAGAGCTTCTGCCCCTCCCGCCGGCACTGCTTGCACTGTGGCGTTGTGTCTCGTGCCATCTGCTTCCTATACCCGGCGCCGCTTACGTGGGCGGCAGCCGTTGTGTGCCTGCGGTGTGACTTCCCTTACGCCCGTGACCTCGAGTCCCGCGGCCTGGAGGGAGCGGATCGCCGTCTCGCGACCCGAGCCCGGTCCCTTGACGAAGACCTCGACCTTCTGAAGGCCGTGGTCGATGCCCTTGCGTGCCGCCGCATCGGCGGTCACCTGAGCGGCGAATGGAGTGGACTTCCGCGAGCCCTTGAAGCCGGCGCCGCCAGCCGACTCCCAGGCAATCACATTGCCCTCGCGGTCGGTGAGCGAGACGATGGTGTTATTGAACGAAGTCTTGATGTGGGCCTGACCGATGGGAATGTTCTTACGGACGCGTCGGCGCCCGCGCTGAGGTCGACGCGGAGCTGGGCTCACTTCTTCCCGGCCTTCTTCTTACCGGCGATCTGCATCCGCTTGGGACCCTTGCGCGTGCGGGCATTGGTCTTGGTGTTCTGTCCGTGGACCGGCAGTCCGCGACGGTGCCGCAGCCCCCGGTAGCAGCCGATCTCTTGCAGGCGCTTGATGTTCTGGGAGCGTTCGCGCCGTAGGTCTCCCTCGACCATGAGCGAACCGTCGATCAGCTCGCGGAGCTTGATGACCTCTTCTTCGGTGAGGTCGCGCACCTTACGGTCGGGCTCGACCCCGACGTCGGTGAGCAGTTTGTTCGAGGTCGAGCGGCCGATGCCGTAGATGTAAGTGAGCCCGATCTCAACGCGCTTGTTCAGCGGAATGTTGACTCCGGAGATACGTGCCATCTGTTGGTTACCCCTGCCTCTGCTTGTGGCGCGGATTCGAGCAGATCACGAGGACCCGCCCATTCCGGCGGACGATCTTGCACTTCTCACACATCGGCTTGACCGACGGTCTGACTTTCACGGCTCGCTTCGCTCTCTTCTGTAAATTGATTTCCCAGTGGTCCGCCAGCCCGGCTCTGGCGACCGGTACGGTCGCCGCTACCGTGCTGAGGAGCGGCCACGCAGCGCGAAATGATCGCGCGACGGGCGCAACGAGGGATGTTAGCAAGGGCGCTGCGGCGGCGGAGCCGCCCCGAGACCTCCGGCTGCTGCACCGTCGGCCGAGCCAAAGTACCTCTTTGGAGTCGTGCCGGTTTCGCGCCGGAATGCCGCAACGAACGCGCTTGGAGCGTAGCCGGCCTGCAACGACGCCCGGGTGATCGAACCTCCTTCGGCCAGGATCGGAAGCACGGTCTGCAAACGCAGCCGAGTTCGCCAGCGCCCGAAGGAGATTCCGGTGCCGGCCACGAACGCGCGGGCCAGAGTGCGTTCGCTGGCACCGACGTGTCGTCCCCACTGCTCAAGGGTGCGCTTGTTCTCTGGCGCCTGCATCAGCGCCTCCGCGACGTCTCGCGCCCTCGGATCCAGCGGCATCCGCAGCTCGATAGTCGCCATGTGCAGTGGCTCGAGGAGCCCGATCAGCAGCTCTTCCGCCGCCGAGCGCTGGCGCGGTCGCAGCTCGACGTCCTCGAGGTACGCGATCAGCTCGGCCAGCAGTGCTCGCGCGCCGACTGGCGTCGGCGTTTCCCAGTCGATCGGACATCGGTCCGGTCGGATATAGAGCGCGCGCATCGTCGCGCTGCTCGAGGCACGTGTTTCATGAGGCAACCCCGCCGGGATCCATAGTGCCCGGGTCGGCGGGAGGACCCAGGTCGAGGCCTGCGTGATCACTGTGAGGACCCCCACCGCCGCCCAGGCGAGTTGATGTCGTTCGTGCGCGTGCCAGGCGAACGCCCTCCCGGCGGGCATCGGGAACGTCTGGACCACGGTCACCGGTGGCTCGCTCGGAGGTGCGCGAACTTGACCGTTTTGCGACACAGATTGGCAGCCTACGCCCTTGGCGGATCCCCGCTCGGCGCCTAGCATCGCGGCGATGAACACCAATCACGACCGGGTGTGTTCGAGTCCCGAATGGGCTGAACACCTTCATCGAGATGTGCTGCCAGCCATTGTCGACGGCGTTGACCTCGGCGACCGGATGCTCGAGATCGGCCCTGGTCCGGGCGCAGCCACCGAGTGGCTGCGTCACCGGGTCCGGCGACTGCTCACGCTTGAGCTCGACCGATCTGCCGCGAGGAGCCTCACTGCTCGATTCGCGAACACCAACGTCGAGGTATACGTGGGCGATGCGACGGCGATGCCATGGGATGGCGACTCATTCGACGCCGTTGGAGGCTTCACGATGCTGCACCACATCCCGACGATCGGAGGGCAGAACCGAGTCCTGGCTGAGGCGTACCGGGTTCTCAGACCAGGAGGGATGCTCATCGGCTCCGACAGTCTGGCCAGCGACGAGCTTCATCATTTCCACGAAGGCGACGTTTACAACCCGATCGAGCCCGCATCGCTGTTCACGCGCCTGCAGACCGTCGGCTTCGACTGGGTGACGGTTGCAGCTGAAGACGGGTTGCGCTTCCGTGCGCGCAAGTCGCCGGCCGACATCATCAAGCTGGATGGATGATTTGGTGGCCAATATCTACGCGCCCGATTTCGGCGAGGATCGCGCCGCGCCCGAAGGCTTCCGCGCTCATCGCGCGCTTCTCGCGCGCCAAGCAGGAGCGCAACGGCTGGGCCTGAGCTTGTGGGAGCTCCTGCCCGGCGAGGCCGCCTACCCGTACCACTTCCACCTTGTCGACGAGGAGCTCGTCGTCGTGCTCGAAGGCCGCCCCTCGCTCCGCACGCCCGACGGCTGGCGCGATCTCGAACGAGGCGAGATCGCATCCTTCCCTCCAGGCGAGTCGGGCGCTCATCAGCTCGTCAACTGGGGACAGGAGACCGTCCGGTTCCTTTCGTTCAGCGGCGCCGGCCTTCCCGACATCGTGATCTACCCCGACTCGCAGAAGCTGGCCGCCGGGGAGCGGCGCCCTGGGGGATTCTCAGTGCGAGTCCGCTGCCCCGAATCGGCGCGTGCGGATTACTGGGACGGCGAGGTACCCCCGGAAAGACCGAGCAGCGCTGAGGCTACGCCGCCGCGGTGACGCGAGCTTCGTGCCACGGCGTGAGGTTCCGCGGACCATCGCCCGTCACCGCGATGGTGAACTCGAAGTGAGCTGCCAGTGATCCGTCCTGGGAGTAGATCGACCAGCGGTCCTCGGCGACGCGGACAGCGTGGCGGCCCGCGGTCACCATCGGCTCGATTGCGAGCACCATCCCCTCCTCGAGCACAGGTCCCGTTCCGCGCGCGCCGTAGTTGGGGATCTGGGGCTCCTCGTGCATGCTGCGGCCGATGCCGTGGCCCACGAGCGAGCGGACGATCGACAGTCCGGCCGCCTCGACGTGCTCCTGGATCGCGTGCGAC
>CATPAX010000073.1 GCA_955652215.1 uncultured Solirubrobacteraceae bacterium
CGGCCGGGTCGTAGGCCCAGTTTGCCCCTGGCCAGATCAGCTCGAACGGAACGTAGGCCAGGTATGCCACAGGGCCGTAGGTGTCGGGGTGCCCGAGCGAGGTGAAATAGATGCTCTGGCCATGCAGGATCTTGTTGGCGCCAATCAACGACGCGACCCCGACGTCAAGCACATGCGCCGGAATCAGCGTTACCGCGATCCGCCCTGCGACGAGCGCGAGGAGGCCGGCGATCATCAGCCATGTCGGCAGGCCCACGCGTAGCCGCGTTGGTTGCCGCGCGGGCCGGAAACCGCGGATGAGCATTCTGGCGAGCAGGTAGAGCAGCGGCGGATACGCCAGCCACACGCCGGCCTCGAAATGCGTGTGATCGAACAGCCCGTACGAGACGAAGAACGTGAGCACCACGGCCAGGTCGAGCAGATCAAGCCAGGATCTGCCGCGCAGCCGGACCAGCGGCAGCAGGAACATCAGCCCGAACCCGATCAGCACCCATGGCGAGTCAAATACGTCGCCGTACTTTCCCCGGGCATAGACGCCCCGGATCAATGGGCCGGTGTAAACGGCGGCGAGCTGACCGTTCTTCCGGACGAGAACATCCGCAAGGGGCTTGCCGCGAAACGAGAAGAAGACCTCGTAGTGGTTGTGGATCCACACGTACACCTGGTACTGCAGCGGGTGATAGCGGCGATGGATCGCCCGCATCGTCGGTGAGTTCTTGGCCACCTCGAGTGCGCGGGCGGGATCGACTTGAAATCCCGGCGGGACGGCCGTCGCGCTGGTAGCGAGGAACATCGGGACGGCAACGTCGGGGGCCGGTCCCGAGCTCTTGTCCGCCGATGCGGAGGCTGCTGGCACTAGCATCGCGCCGGCCAGGAACAGTGTGCAGAGGGCGTGTCGCCGCATGCTCGTGATATCGGTGAGAGACAGCGGTTGCTTTACGAAATAGAGCGAGGCGGCCCGGAAGCCGCCTCGCTCTGGGGGGTCACATCGGTTGCCTACCAGGTTCCCGTGGGACAACCGCCGGTGCCGGTCGGGGAGCACGCGTGGGTGCTGCCCGATGGCGAGTTGATGATCGTGAACTGATCGCCCGAGCCAGGCGCGACGGACACCAGCGTGTAGCTGTTGGCAGTCGGGGTGACCGAGGTCATGTACGCGCCGTTCCCCGGCGCGATCGCGATCGACGGCTCATACGAGTTCAGCGCACTCAGCGTCGCGCCCGCGTAGGAGCCATTGTTGTCAGAGGCATAGGTCTCGATCGCCGTCGCCGCGGTCCGAGCCATCGTCTTAGCGGCCGCAGCATCAGCCTTTGACTTCTGGTTTAGGAACGCCGGGATCGCGATCGCGGCCAGAATGCCGATGATCAGAATCACGACGAGTAGCTCGATGAGGGTGAAACCTTCCTCGCCCTCGGCCCGTCGTACTAGCTTCGTGAGCATTTATTCCTCCAGGTTGCTTCTTGTGCTCCGGGTAACTCTCACGGCGCCGAGCCGGCTGCCCATCCTGCGGGCAGGCGACTCAGACGCTCGAGAGCTGCCTACCAGGTACCGGTTGGGCAACCGCCGTTTCCGACGGGAGTGCAGGTATGTGTGCTCCCACTGCCGCTGTTGATGATCGTGAATTGAGTGCCCGAGCCAGGCGCGACGGACACCAGCGTGTAGCTGTTGGCAGTCGGGGTGACCGAGGACATGTACGCGCCGTTCCCCGGCGCGATCGCGATCGACGGCTCATACGAGTTGAGCGAACTCAGCGTTGCGCCCGCGTAAGAGCCGTTGTTGTCGGTGGCATAGGTCTCGATCGCCGTCGCAGCGGTCCGAGCCATCGTCTTAGCGGCCGCAGCATCAGCCTTTGACTTCTGGTTTAGGAACGCCGGGATCGCAATCGCGGCCAGAATGCCGATAATCAGGATCACGACGAGAAGCTCGATCAGGGTGAACCCCTGCTCTTCCTCGACGCGCCTGCGCAGCTTGGAGATCATTGATCCTCCTGGATCGGTGATTGGGTCTAGTGCGCCAGCTACCGAGGCCCCACCACCATCCCTGGCGATGCACGAGTAGCCCGATGGCAACCCGGCTACCTCCCTGCGGAGGCCCGTGGCTTTGCGTCCCGCCCTCACGAGCGGTTTGCCCTTGGCACCTACATGGCTCTGGCGCCAGATGTATCGAGCAGAGGACCGGAGGCGATGACCAAGCGCGGTCGCGCTTGGACGTTTCTACTAATCCGCGCCCGCAGGCTGCGGCGCATCGGCCGATGAGGAAGCGAGCTTCTGCCCATCATGTCCCGGCTGGAAGCGCCCCGAGCCCTCGCACCACGGACAGGTGACCTCGCGCGGATCTCCGCCCAGGGAAGAGCTCACCTTGCCGGTGGCGCGGCAAGGAGTGCAGGAGCCTCGCCCCGCGTCTTCTGGTGCGCCGATCGCCACGGGCGGGACGATAGCCACCCCGACTAACGAGTGGTTGGCACCCAGAAGCGGAGCTCGCCGTCGAGCATGCTCCACGGCTCACCACCCGCTGCCTCGATGATCCGCCAAGAGGCGAGGTTGGCCGCGTCGCAGGTGACCAGTGCGGGGTCGATGCCGAGCCCGGCGGCCACGGGCAGCGCGGCGGCAAGCATCCTCGTCCCGTGTCCCGTACGTCGGGCGCTGGGGCGCACCTCGTAGCCGATGTGACCGCCTCGGCGGCGGAGCTGCTCAGTCAGCCTGTGGCGGATCGAGACTCGCCCCAGGAAGGCGCGCCCTTCGATCCACCAGAGCACGGTATCCGGGACCAGTCCGAATCCGTCCGGAGCGGTGGTAGCGCGCGCGAGCAGTCCTTTGACATAACGATCGAACGCCCGCGGCTCCGCTAACGCGAGCGGATCGAGGTCGAGCCTGCGACCTTCGGCGCGGAATTCGCCCAGCGCCTCGACGAACGACTCCCGGACAGCCTCCGTGGGCCTGAGCAGCTCTGGCACGGAGCGATCGTAGATGGCAGCGGATCGGACGCGCGCGATGGCCTGGCTGACTGCTACTTGATCGAGTTGTAGACCGTGAACAGCGGCAGGTACATCGAGATCACGATCACCCCCACGATCGCACCGACGACGATGATCATCACAGGCTCCATGATCGAGGTGAGCGCCTTGACGGCCGCGGATACCTCGTCGTCGTAGAAGTCGGCGATCTTCGACAGCATCGTGTCGAGCGCGCCGGTCTCCTCGCCGACGGCGACCATCTGCGAGACCATCGCGGGGAACACTCCCGCCTCGCTGAGCGGGCTCGCGAGCGTTCCGCCGGCCTTCACGGAGGTGATCACGTCTCCCATCGCATGCTCGACGACCGCGTTGCCGGCCGTCTTACCGGTGATCTCGATCGCCTGCAAGATCGGCACGCCCGCCGTGGTCAGAGACGACAGCGTGCGCGACCATCGGGCGATCGCGACCTTCTGGACGACGTCCCCGATCTTCATCGGGATCCGCAGCTTGAAGGCGTCCCAGCGCGGTCTTCCCCATGCTGAGCGCTTTAGCGAAACGAATCCGAACGCCGAGATGCCCGTGATACCGAGCATCAGGTACCACTGGTTGGTCACCACATGCGAGAACCCGACCATGAACTGAGTCAGCGCAGGAAGCTTGCCCGGGAACTGCTTGAAGACATTGATGAACACCGGGATCAGGAAGGCCACGAGGGCGAGCAGCACGATCACCGAGAAGCTGATGACAAGCGCGGGATAGATCATCGCCGCGCGAACCTGCCGGCGCAGGGCGGCATCCTTCTCCAGCTGGTCGGCGACGCGCAGCAGGCACTCCTCGAGCACCCCGCCGGTCTCGCCCGCGTGCACCATCGAGACGTACAGCGGACCGAACACCTTCGGGTGGCGGGCGAGGGCGTCCGAGAGCTGAAGTCCTGCCTCGACATCCTTTCGCACCGCCTCGATCGTCTCTTTCAGCAGCTTCGACTTCACTTGCTCCTCGAGGACTTGAAGCGCCCGAAGGATCGACATGCCCGAGCTGACCATCGTGGACAGCTGCCGCGAGGCGACTGCGAGGTCCTTGGCGCTGACTCTCGACATGAGATCGATGTTCAGCTCCTTGGAGCGGTACTTGTGGGCGATGTCGACGACGACAAGCCCGCGGTCCTTCAGCTGAGCGGCAACCGCCTGCTTGGAGTCGGCCTCGACCTCTCCCTTGGCGGGGACGCCGGTCAGGTCCATCGCCTTGAAGGTGAAGGTCGGCATCGTCGTCAGGCGGCGAACGCCCGTTCAGCGGGGCCCGTGCCCATCAGGCGGCGGAGCTCCTCGGGTGAGTGCGCTCTGGACTCGGCCAGCTGGCGGGTGATCTTGCCCGAGCGAACAAGCTGCGCGAGCGCCGAGTCCATCGTCTGCATGCCGTGCGCTCCGCCAGTCTGGAGCACGGAGTAGATCTGGTGGCTCTTGGCCTCCCGGATCAGGGTGCGTACGGCGGCGGTGGGGAGCAGGATCTCGGCTGCGGCGCAGCGGCCGGCGCCGTCGGCTGTCGGCAGCAGCGTCTGGGTCATGATGCCTTGGAG
>CATPAX010000074.1 GCA_955652215.1 uncultured Solirubrobacteraceae bacterium
CGCGTGCGCAGAAACGGGAACAGCTCGAGCCAATCGCGGCGCTGGTCCAGATCGAGGTCGACGACGAGGACCGCCGGCTGATCGCGGGGAGCTTGGGCGAGCACCCGGCCATAGGGATCGGAGATGAAGCTCGAGCCATAGAAGGTCAGCGGATCCTCGGTTCCGATGCGATTGACCGCGACCATGAACGTCGCATTGGCCACTCCGTTTGCGACGATCACCTGCTGCCACAGCGGCTGGGTGTCGAAGCCCGGATGGTCGGGCTCTGACCCGATCGCCGTCGGGTAGACGAGGATCTCGGCTCCCTCGAGCGAGTAGGCCCGCGCGAGCTCCGGGAACCACTGGTCCCAACAAGTCGGAAGCCCGAGCTTCACCTGACTCTCGGCGACCGGCAGCTCGACGACTGGAAAGGGATCTTCATCCGCCGGACCCGGACGGAAGTATTTGTCCTCGTAGTAGCCGGCCGTGACCGGGATGTGCAGCTTCCGCGTCCGCGCCACCAGCCGGCCGTCGGGGCCCACCAGGATCGCGGTGTTATAGCCGAGGCCATCCTCACCGTCGGCTCGCTCGTAAAGCGAGGCGTGGACGTGGGTTCCAGCTTCCCGGGCGACCGCGGAGACGAAGCGCATAGTCGGCCCGCTGCCGAGCTCCTCGGGATTCGCGCCCACGGCACCCGGGCCATCGGGGGTGACGGCGAAATACCGCGAGAGGGTTAGCTCCTGGAGGCAGACGATGCTTGCGCCCTCGCCGGCGGCGATCCGGATCCCGCGTGCGAGCGCAGCCATGTGCTCGTCCGGGTCGGGATGCCACCGCTCCTGGACGAGGCCGACACGCACCGGGGTGCGCTCTGCCGGTCGGGTGCGGGCGGGCGATGGCGGGGGTGAATAGGCGGTGATCAGCTGTGTTGAATCAGGCATGGCGTGAAGGTACCTGCTGGGTGATGCAGTGTGGTCCTCCCCCTCCGTAGGCGAGAAGCGAGCCGGGAACCGGCAGCACCTCCCGGCCGGGATAGGCACGGGCTATGACCGCGAGAGCGTCGTCGTCGCTCTGCACCCCGAAGACCGGGACGATCACCGCACCGTTGCAGAGATAGAGATTCATGTAGCTCCCCCCGATCGTCTCCCCTGCCACCTGCACGTAAGCGAGGTACGGCATCTCGATGACATCGATCTCAGCATCGGCGAGGCGTCGCAGGTTCTCCTGGCAGTTCTCGTAGTTCGGATTCTCGGGACCGACCGTCTGCAGAAGCGTGCGCCCGTGCGCCGTGAATGCCGCGATCAGGTCGACGTGACCGTCGGTGTCGCGGTCCTCGATCAAACCCTTTCCCAGCCACAGCACCCGATCGACTCCGAGGTGCTCGATCAGGATTCTCTCGATCTGCTCTCGTGAAAGGGACGGGTTTCGGTTCGGGTTCAGCAGGCACTGCTCGGTCGTGAGCAGGGTGCCCGCGCCGTCGCCCGTGATCGACCCTCCTTCGAGGATCATCGGCGCGCGGCGCACCTCGTCGCCCAAGTGCTGCGCGATCAGCGACCCGATTTCGGCGTCGCGATCGAACGGGCGGAATCGCTCTCCCCAGGCGTTGAAGCCGAAATGCACGGCGACGCGGTGCCCGTCGTCCCCGCGGACGTAGATGGGACCGCAGTCACGCAGCCACGAGTCGTCGAGTGCAAGCTCGACGATCTCGACCGCCGCGCTGCACGCGCCCCGCGCCTGCCGAGCATGCTCACCGGAACTGGCGATCATCGTCACCGGCTCGAACGTCGCGATCGCATTCGCGACCGTGGCGTAGTCATCGCGTGCCTGCGCGATCGTGTCGCCCCACAGCTCATCCCGACAGGGCCAGCCCATCAGCGTGCGCTCATGTTGCTCCCATTCAGCGGGAAGTTTCATGACCGGAACCCTACGACGCGACGCAGCTCTTGCTGCGTTGGTAGCTTTTCCCGATCCGATTGCGGAGTTCTACGGTTAGGGGCAGCCCCCCCATCGCCGAGGTTGCTCGCATGGAACGATCTGGAGGCACGCTCGCACGCGCCGTGATCGCGTGCGTGTTCGTCGGCGTGGCCGGCGCGACGATCGCGACGGCCCTGCTCACAGGGTCGCTTGCCTGGGCGCTCGGTGTGCTCGCCGGCGGCTTGCTCGGAGCGCTCACCACGCTGCTCGCGCTCGGCGCCTCCGAAGCCTCCCGGGGCGACATGCTTCCCGCGCTGCGGGCCCAGATCGACCCCATCACCGGACTTCCACGGGAGGAGAGGCTCGACCAGGCGATCGCCCAGGATGACGGCACGGCGCGGATGCTCTATCGGTTCACGGTCGAGGGCTTTCGGAGCTATAACGACGCGTTTGGGGAGCCATGCGGCGACGCGTTGCTCACCTGGCTCGCGCGCAAACTGCGTGACGCAGTCGGCCGCGACGGTTCGGTCTACAGGACGCGCGGCGCCGGCTTCGCCGTGCTGACGCCGGGCTCGCCCCAGACGACCTCCTCCCTGCGCGAGCGCTGCGCCATCGCCCTCCAGGAGGCAGGCGAAGGGTTCCGCGTCACATGCGTGGTTGGCGCCGTCGCGCTTCCCGGTGAGGCTACGGACGCGCGGACCGCGCTCGATCTGGGAAACCGGCGCGCACAGGCGCACCGCCAGTCGGGCCGCGAGCGCGCCGGGATTCAACCCGCTGCCGAGCCTGCGGGACTGATGGCGCTGAGTCGCTCGAGCGTTCCGGCTGAAGAAATGGCGGCATCGGTCGGCAGCGCCCTTGGATACCCGGTTGACCAGCTCGAGGACCTGATCGTGGCGGTTCGCCTGCGAGACGTCGGAAACCTCGCGGTGCCCGGCAGCGTCTTTGCCCGGGCCGGGCACCTGCCCGGCCACGAGTGGCAATTCATCCAGCTACACACCCTCGTGGGTGAACGGCTGCTGTCCGCAAACTCTGGGATGGACGAAGTCGCGAGGCTGGTTCGCTCGAGCCACGAGCGCTACGACGGGTCGGGTTATCCCGACGGTCTCACGGGAGATCACATCCCGCTCGGATCGCGGATCGTCTTCGTCTGCAGCGCATTCGGAGATATGACCACAACGCGGTCACACCGGAACGCGCTGAGTGTGGACGAGGCCCTGACCGAGCTCGAGCGCGGCGCCGGCACGCAGTTCGACCCCGAAGTCGTGCGGGGGTTTCGCGAGCAGCTCCTGGAGGCGGTTCACCACCCCGGAATCCCACTCGGGGCTCCCGACTCGCCCTAGCGCCAAGGCAGGCCGGGGCGGCTCGGATCGTCGGCCGCCGCGATCCAGCACAATCGCGATGATGACTGTCGTCGGCGTCGTCGCGGGGCTCTGGCGCTACCCCGTCAAGTCACTCTCCGGGGAGCGCCTGCGCTCCCTCCAGTTCGACGAGCGTGGCGCCCACCTCGATCGGAGCTGGGCCTTAGTGAACCCG
Organism: uncultured Solirubrobacteraceae bacterium; assembly: GCA_955652215.1. The sequence goes on from CATPAX010000074.1 coordinate 3,424, forward strand.
GATGGCGGGATCGCCTCCGGGAAGACGACCGGGCGGTTTCGAAAGGTGCCCAAGCTGATGCTCCATTCGAGCCACCTCGACGGGGAGCAGCCTGTGCTCACCCACGCCGACGGACGCTCGGCACGAGCCGGCGGCCCCGAGATGGCGGACCTGGTCGCTGAGATCGCCGGCCCCGGCTGGTCGCTGGCGCGGGAGAACTCCGTCCCGCATTTCGATGAGGGCGCCGTGCACCTGGTCACGAGCGCAACGCTCGCCGCGCTGAGCGCTGCGGCAGGCTCGCCCGTGGAAGCCGATCGGCTGCGCCCGAATGTCCTGATCGAGCTGCCCGGAGCCGGGTTTCCGGAGGAAGAGTGGATCGGTCAGCTGCTGCGGCTCGGTGATGTGGAGCTGCGCGTCGTGAGCCGCGTCGCTAGGTGCGTGATGGTCAACCATCCACGCCCATCGCTTCCGTCGCGCAACGATGTGCTGAAGGGGATCGGGAGGGTCAACCAGGCGTGCGCAGGCGTGTACGCGGATGTGATCACGCCGGGAGTGGCGCGGATCGGCGACTCGGTGATGCTCTAGACGGCCAGGTGCTGGCGGTGCGCCACGGCGGCGGCCTCGGTGCGGGTGCGCACGCCGAGCTTCGCGAGGATCCGCGACACGTGGACGCTCGCGGTCTTCTCAGCCATGAACAGGGCCGCACCGATCTGACGATTGGTCGCCCCTTCGGCGATCAGAGCGAGGACCTGCCGCTCGCGCGCGGTGAGGCCGAACGGGTCGTCGTGGTCATCCGCTCGCGGCGTCGGCCGCTGTGCCGCAATGCCGTGGTCGAGATCGAGGCGGCCCCGCTCGGCGAGCCCCGTCAACTCGGCCACAAGCCAGCGCGAACCCAGCCGCCTGGCGGTCTCGAGCGCCTGCGCTGCAGCCGGCGCCGCCGCCGCGCGGTCGCCGGCCGCGACGTGCTCCTCCGCGGCGCGCCAGCGGGCAATCGCTGCCGGAAACGGCCGCTCTATCGACTCCCACGCGGCGCTCGCCTTGAGCCACGCCGCGGGGTCGTGGCGCCCGCGCGCCCGGGTCAGCTCCGCTGCTCCGATCGCGCACCAAGCTTGTTCGACCGGCCCGCCCTCCTGCGCCGCCGCATTCAGGCGCTGCATGTGAATACGCGCCCGCGCCACGGCATCGCGTTCGTCGGCTTTCTCCCGAAGATCTCGCGCACGCTGAGCGATATCGGCCTCTACCGCCAGGCCCACCGCGCTCAGGCTGGCGATCTGCGCGACGTCGTCGGTGCACAGCTCCACCCGGTCGAGCGTCGCAGCTACCGCGGTCCGGGCACCCCGAAGATCGCGCTGGCGGCGACGCAGCTCCGCGATCAGCGTGCCGAACGCGCCGATCCATTGCGGCTCCGAGGACACGGCGATCAATGGCTCGATCTCCTCGAGTGACTCCTCGGCGAGGCCCTCGTCGCCTTCGCCGAGGGCCAGCTGCGCCCGCCTGAGCCGGTGATGGATGAGCTGGATACCGAGAACGCCGGCAGACGGCGCCAACGCCAGATGCGATCGGGCAATCTCCCAATCGCCAGCGCTGAACGCGTGCTCACTGACGGTGAGCGACAGCCAGGGCCGCTTGCGGTTCGAGCGCTTCGTCGTCTCGCGCAGTCCCTCCTGCGCAGTTCTAAGCGCCTCAGCGGTCCGTCCGGCGGCCGCGAGCATGTCCGCAAGATTGCCGTAGGCGAAGGACTCGCTCTCGACTTCGTCGTGTCGGCGGGCGAGCTCGATCGCGGAGCGCAGATGCGCGATCCCTTCGTCGACCTCGCCGAGGCCGACCAGCGCCATCCCGAGGGTGTTGAGCACATCCGCCTCGCTGCGGCGATCTCCTGCCGCGACCGCCGTTGCGAGCGCCTCGGTTCCGTCCCTGACGGCATCCCGAAAGCGCCCCCGGAGCGTTTGCGTGCGGCCAAGCCAAGCGAGCAGCGATGCCCGTTGCCCGGTGGCCTCACCGGCCGGCAGCAGAGCGAGCGCGCGCTGGGCCACCTCGACGGCTCTGAGTTGCCTGTTCAGGTACCACTCATTTCGCGCGACCTGGGAGAGCAGCCGGGAGTACCTGCGAGGATCATCATCGGCCGAGATCTCCTCCAGCGCGCTCTCGAGTAGCACCCCGGCGCGCGTGGGATCGCCGCCATTGCGGTGCCCGGTTGCGGCGAGCTCGAGCAGCGCCACGTGGTCGAGCCCCGCGGTCGCAAACGGTTCCGGCACCCGAGGCCACAGCTCCAGCGCCCGCTCCGCGAGATCCGCCGACTCGCCAAACGCATGGACATCGCGAGCCGCCAGGGCGGCGCGGACGGTGGCGCGAAGCGCATTCGGCTGGTCGCCGGCGGCGGCATAGTGATGCGCAATCGTCGCGGCGCGCTCGATGTCGATCTCACCCGCGCCGTCGGTCAGCCTTTCGTACGCTCGCGCGAGCGCCAAGTGAAGCTCCCCGCGCTCGCCGGGCAGCAGATCGTCATAAACGGCCTCGCGAAGGAGCGCGTGGCGGAAGCAGAGCCGGCCGTCATCGTCGCCGGTGCACAGGACCTGCTGGGCGACCGCCTCGCGAAGCGCCTCGAGCACCGTCGCGTGCTCGGCCCCCGTGATGTGGACAATCGTCGCTTCGTCCAGCGCGCGCCCGACGGCAATCGGCCTCACTGCGCGCTGAGCCGCGGGAGACAGACGCTCGATCCGCAGCAAGAACGCATCGCGAAGACTCTGGGGCGTCGCACCCCGTCCATCGAGCCCGGCCGCAAGCAGCTCCTCTGTGTAGAGCGGATTTCCCTCGCTTCGGGTATATATGCGCTCGATCAGGTCCTCGCTCGGCGGGTCACCGAGAATGTCCCCTAGAGCCTCTGCCAGCTCGGTGCGGTCAAACGGCGAGAGCTTGACGCGGCGAGCACGATCGAGGCGTTCGAGCTCGGTCAAGAGCGGCAGAAGCGCATGGCGGCGGTGAAGCTCGTCGCTTCGGTAGGTGAGCAGGAGCATCACGCGCTCTTCCCTCAAGCTTCGGGCCAGGAAATCGATGAAGGCCCGCGTGGATCGGTCTGCCCAGTGAACGTCCTCGAGGATCAGGACCACCGGGTCGGCCTCGCCCAGCAGATCGAGCAGCTCGAGCAGCGCCTCGAACAGGCGCAGCTGCGAGGACGGGTCGGAGTGCGTGGCCGAGCCGTTTTCCTCCTCGGACAGGCCCGGAAGCAGTCGAGCGATCTGGGCTCGGCTACCTCGGCTCAGCCGTGTGAGCACCGGGTGGGACTCCCGGACGAGGGGGCGGAGCGCGCTCAGAAGCGGGGCGTACGGCAGCTCCGCGTCCGCCTCTTCGACGGCCCCGCCGCGCAACACCAGCGCAGCCAGTCGATCACCAGCCCGCTGTTCGAGCTCGGCGACGATCCGGGTCTTGCCTACTCCCGAGTCGCCGCCGAGCAGAACCAGCACCGGCCGCCGTTCGGAGGCCTCATACAGCGCCAGCTCGAGCTCTGCGAGCTCGGCGACCCGACCTACCAAGTGGCTGCTCGTCAAGCGCGGACGCATGACTGAAGTATCGCCGTAGCGACCGAACTCGTCCGTCGTGGGGCGCTGCAATGAGCTCTGCGGCGCGGGCGCCGTCGAGCCTGCGCTGGATGTCCGCCTCGTGTGCCTTCGATACTGCGAGTGTGAGTCCCGGATGCATTGTCTGCTCCTCTCGGTTGATTTCACGAGAGTCAGCATCGCCTGAGACGGACGCCTCCACATCGGGAGAACGCAGCCGGTTGCACCGCTTGGGGCCTTACTAAGAGCGGCCCCGGCCTTAGTACTGCTCGCGCAAGGGCATCAGCGGGAGGAGGGCGTCCCTGCGGACTGCGAAGAGCTCTCGACCGATGTCGTCGATGCTGCCGGCGCGCTCCAGCTGCCGGACTCCTCGGCTCCAGGGGGCTCCTCGCCGGAGCCCAGTGGTGAAGCAGGCGAGCGCTTGACAGCCGCAATCTCCTCCTGCGTCACGTTCTGCGGGTGATGGCAGGCAGCCAGGTGGCCGCCGGCATACTCGCTCAGCTGAGGCTCGACGCGGCTACAGATCTCGGTCGCGCGGGGGCACCGGGTGTGGAAACGGCATCCCGACGGGGGGCTGATCGGGTTGGGCGGCTCGCCGCCGACGACGACTCGCTCGCGCGCCCGGTTCTCCTCCGGGTCGGGGATCGGGATCGCGCTGAGCAGAGCCGAGGTGTAGGGGTGGATCGGCTTGTCATAGAGCTCTTCGGAGGGCGAGACCTCCATCACCTTGCCCAGGTACATCACCACGATCCGATCGGATACGTGGCGGACAACGCTCAGGTCGTGCGCGACGAAGATGTAGGAGAGATGGAATTCGTCCTGGAGCTCGCCGAGCAGGTTGATCACCTGCGCCTGGATCGAGACGTCGAGCGCCGAGACCGGCTCGTCCAGCAAGATCAAGCGTGGGTCGACGGCGAGGGCGCGAGCGATCCCGATCCGCTGGCGCTGGCCGCCCGAGAACTCGTGCGGGAAGCGTCCCATGTGCTCGGGATGAAGCCCGACCCTCGTCAGCAGCTCGCGACTCTCGGCTTCGAGCCCCTCCTTCGGCACGCCTCGCATCTTCAGCGGAGTGGCCAGGATCTGGATCACCCGCTTGCGCGGGTTCAGACTCGCCTGGGGATCCTGGAAGACCATCTGCATCTCGCGGCGGATCGGCTCGAGCTGCCTACGCTTGGCGCTCGTGATGTCTTCGCCGCGGAACTTGATCGTCCCGGCGGTGATGGGGACCAATCGTACGAGCGTGCGGATCAGGGTTGTCTTGCCGCACCCGGATTCGCCGACGATTCCGAGCGTCTCCCCCTCGTACAGCGTGAACGTCACATCGTCGACGGCGTGGACGTGACCGATCGTCCGGTCGATCACGATGCCGGACTTGATCGGGAACAGCACCCTGAGGTGATCGACCTCCATCAGCGCCTCGCGGCCGTTACCGTCGGCGGCTTTGGTACCGCTCGGGCCAGTCGCGGCTTGCGCCTCAGGCTCGAATGCCGGGTCGCTCACGAGGCGACGGCCTCAGGACTTGCCAGGCCGATCTGATCGCCGACGTTCCGCAGCACTCGCTTCTGCTCGGTCTCGAGCCAGCATCTGTCGACGTGGCTGGGATCGTCGGGCACGCGCGAGATCAGCTCGGGGACCTCGGTGCACTTCTCGAATGCGTGCGGGCACCGCGGCCGGAAATGGCAACCCTTCGGGGGATTCGATAGCGACGGCGGCATTCCCGCAATCGCCGGAAGCCGCTGGCTGCGGTCGCGATCGACCCGCGTGATCGACCCGAGCAGTCCCCACGAGTATGGATGCAGCGGGTCATAGAACAGCTGGTCGAGCGTTCCGTGCTCGACGACGCGCCCGGCGTACATCACGATCACGCGGTCGGCGATGTCGGCCACCACTCCCAGGTCATGGGTCACGAGGATGATCGCCGCCTCGGTCTCTTCACGCAGCCGGCGGAGCTCGTCCATGATCTGCGCCTGGATCGTGACGTCGAGCGCAGTTGTTGGCTCGTCGGCGATCAGCAGCTTCGGTGAGCACGACAGGGCCATCGCGATCATCACGCGCTGGCGCATTCCGCCCGAGAACTCGTGCGGGTAAGAGCGTAAGCGCTCGCGAGCCCGGGGAATACCAACTCGGTCCATCAGCTCGACCGCCCGGTCCATTGCCTGCGCCTTACTGACGTGGCGCTCGTGAGCACGGATCTGCTCGACGATCTGGGCGCCGATCCGGTAGACGGGGTCGAGCGAGCTCATCGGGTCCTGGAAGATCATCGCGATGGATCCGCCTCGAACCTTCTGGAGCTCGGTCTCGGACGCTGAGAGCAACTCCAGGCCATCGAGTGTGGCCCGGCCTTCGATCCTCGCGTTGGTTCCCCGGGTGAGACCCATCAGCGTCATCGCGCTGACCGACTTGCCCGAGCCCGACTCCCCCACGATCGCCACCACCTCGCCGCGGTCCACCGAGAACGACACGCCGTCGACCGCCTGCACCGTGCCCTCCTCGGTGGCGAACGAGACCCGCATGTCCTCGACCTGCAGGAGCGGACCGCCCGCAGGTCGGGGGACGGACTCGGTGCTCATACCCCTAGTCGGATCCGCGGATCGAGGAACGCGTACAGGATGTCGACCAGCGCCCCAACCACGACCACGATGAACGCGAGGAAGATCGTGAGCACCATGATCACCACCGGATCGAGGTTTCCAATCGACGTCCGAGCAAGGTACCCGAGCCCCGGCAGGCCGAAGACCGACTCGGTCAGGATCGCGCCGCCGCCGATCGCCTGTGCGACGTCGAGCCCCCACAGCGAGATGATCGGGATCAGGCTGTTGCGCAGGGTGTGACGGAGCAACACCTGGGTCGGCGAGAGGCCCTTGGCCTTGGCCGTTCGCACGTAGTCCTCGTTGACCGTGTCGAGGATCGTCGAGCGCAGCACCCGGGAGTAGAAGCCGACGAACAGGATCGACAGGGTGATCCACGGCAGGATCAGGTGCTTGGCCCACTGCAGGGGATTCGTGGTGAAGCTCGTATAACCGGCGAGCGGGAACCAGCCGAGCTTGTATCCGGCGAAGTAGATCAGCACCGCGCCGAAGAAGAACGGCGGCATCGACACGCCGATCATCGACAACACCGTCAGCACCCGGTCGGCGTAGCGGCCCGCCTTGACCGCCGCGATGGTTCCGACCACGATCGAGGTGAGTAGCCAGATGATGCCCGCGCCGATCGCGAGCGACAACGTCACTGGCGCCGCTGCCTTGATCTCTGTGGTGACGTTGAAGCCCTGGGTGTAGGAATACGCCTGGCCGGTGACGATGTTCTTCATCATCCGGAAGTACTGGTCGTAGATCGGCTTGTCGAAGCCGTACTTCTTCTCGATGAAATGGATCTCGGCCTGAGTCGCGGTGCGGCCCGCAAGCCGGAACGCCGGGTTGCCGTTCGGGACCGCCTCGAACAGCAGGAACGTCAGGATCGAGATCAGTACAAGCGTCAACGCCATCGTCATGATCCGGCGGACCACGAAACGTGTCATCGGTAGTCCCTCCGCCCCATCAGCGGGTGATCCTGACCTTGGCGCGAGGGTCGAGTGCGTCGCGGAGGCCATCGCCGAACACGTTGATCGACAACACCGTCAATACGAGCATGATTCCGGGCACCAGAATGTGGGCAAACGCCGCCGGAAGCTGGTCGATCGATTCAGACAGCATTGTTCCCAGCGACGAGTTCGGCGGCTGAACGCCCGCGCCGAGATAGGTC
>CATPAX010000075.1 GCA_955652215.1 uncultured Solirubrobacteraceae bacterium
GCGGAGTCGTGATCCAACTGCAGGGCTCGTCGAAGTACTGCTCCGCAGCTGTGATTCAGTCAGCTGAGGACCTGACGAGTCCCACGCAGTACACAGTCTGCGGACCGCTCGGTAAGGCCTGCCACACGGTCACGGTGAACGCCGGCATCTCGATCAAACGCCTGCTTCACATCGCTGGGGTTCCCGGGGTGCAGCTGACTGAGGTGATCCCGTCCCGAGGTTCCCCGTCCATCCTCCAATCCGGAGGGTTCGGAGGTGGATTCGTAGCGCTCGATCCGCCCCTCGGATATGTGGGTCCAGCAGGGACCTCGAGCAACCTCGAGTTGATCAACGCCCCTGGTGCCGCCCCTACCGAGATACATGCGTACACGCGGCTTCTGAAGAACGTGACAGTTGCGAGCACCGGCGCGAGTAGCACCTACAGGCCCGGCACGCGAGTCCAGTTCTCGGCGTCGCCCGCACCGGGATCAGGCGTCAGCTACATCTGGAGCTCTCCCGCCGGCAAGACAGTCACTCATACGAACTCGATCACGCTCACCGTCAACGACCAGGGTGCCAACGGCAACTTCGATGTGTACGTGACCGTGGTCGGGCCGGCTGGCGCCGGCGTGTCGCCGACCCCCGCACAGATCACCGTGCACGGGATCCCGTCGCAGAACGCCGTCAATCCGCCCGGCCTGAACAACGGCAAGAAGAAAAGCGGCACCGGCAGCGGTGGCGCCGGGGTCACCGGGAACACCTCGACCACGCCGACAACCACGTACCCCACAACCACATATCCGAGCTATACGTCCCCGAACTACACCTCCCCCGGCACGACCAACAACTCCGGTCAGCCGGCACACAAGGCGAAATCGCACTCGCCGCCCATCACAACCCTCGGCCCCGGCCAGAAGATCGTCGAGGGACGCCTGATCTCCGACGTGACCCCGGTCGCCCCCTCCGCTCTCGCGAGCGGTAGCGGCAGCGGAGGCACAGGCATCACCACGAGCCAGCGCCCGACGCAATCAACGCCACTCGTTACCCGCGCTCTGCCCCCGGCCGCCGGATTCGCCGTGGCAGGCGGAATCCTCCTGCTACTCGTGTCCGGAGCAGGCCGGGAGCTGCGTTCGGTGCGTCGTTCGATAGCTTCAGCCCGCCTCGCTTGACGCTGATGGTGGTCCTGGCTCTCACTTCCCACGCGGTCGACAACGCGATCTTCCGGATCGCGGAGGCTCTCGAGGTCCCCGTGCTCGTGCTGGCGCTTGTTGCGCTGGCAATGGTGATCTTCGAGCTGGGGATGTTTGGGGTCGAGATGCGCTCGCGACGGGCCCGCCGGGCAGACCTCGAGACCGCAACGATGAGCGCTCGAAAGGCGCTGCTGGCCGGCGACGAGGAGGAGGCGCGCCGAGCAGTCGTAGGGGTTGCGCGGAGCGCCCCGATGGCAAGAGCACTCGCGACGATCATCACGCACGCTCGCCTTCCCGGGGCATCTCACCGACTGAATAAGGCGCTGGCGGATTTCGACATCTCGTCGCAGAGCCGGCTGGCGCGTACCCGGCTGCTAGTGCGCGCCGGACCGGCGCTCGGTCTCATGGGAACGCTGATCCCGCTCGCGCCGGCCCTTACCGGCCTCGCCCAGGGCAACGTAGGACGCCTCAGCTCGAATCTGCGGATCGCCTTCAGCGTCACCGTGCTCGGTCTCCTGGTCGGCGCGGTTGCCTTTGGCCTTTCGCTGTACCGCGACCGTATGTACGGCCAGGACCTGTCGGATCTCGAGTACGTCGCGGCGATCGTCAGCGATCCAGGGGAGATCGCGGAGGTGGTGCCGCCGCCGGACATCGTGCAGACCGTCGTCACGACGCCTGTTCCGGAGCTCATCACCGCGGCCGAGGCCCCTTCGGTGATCGAGGTCACCCAAGACGCCCCGCCGCCTCGCCGGTGGTTTCGCCGATGATTGAGGTCACCCGTCACGCCCGACGCCGAGAGGACCGGGCCGGGGATCCGCTCGACGGGCTGGTGAATCTGTTCGATCTCGGCATCGTTCTGTCGGTGGCATTTCTCCTGGCGGCTCTTTCTTCGCTGCACCTCACCGGGACACTGCGTCACGGCCTGCGCCCTGCGGCGGCGTCGGCGATCGTCATCCCGTCGGGCAGCCGAGTGGCGCCGCTGCCCCCGCCTGGCGCCACGACGATCGGCCCCGGAACCGAGGTAGGGGTCGTCTACCGGCTGGCGGACGGCCGCCTCGTGTATGTCCAGAGCCCGTCCAGCACCGGCACGACCGCCTCGCCGCTGCCCGGCACGACCACCTCGCCGCTGTCCGGCACGACCACCTCGCATGCGCCTGGCACGACGACCTCGCATGCGCCTGGCACGACCACCCCGCCGACCGGCTCGAGCGGCTTGCTAGGACTTACCAGCACCACCAAGACGCCCTGAGAGGGCGCCCTCAGGAAGCCGCGGATCGCAACCTCCGGCGCCGGTACGCCCGAGCCTTCGCGCGGGAGCCGCACACCGACATCGCGCACCAGTTGCCGCCCCGATTGCGGCTGTGATCGTAGAACGCCCACCCACAATGCTCACCGCGGCAGGCCTTCAGGCGCTGCCACCTGCCGTCCAGCTGCGCTACCGCGGCGATCGTCGCGACCATCGCCAGCACGCCGTCTAAATCGCGATGCTGCGCGGCGAAGTCCGGCGGGCGCGTAGCTGACAACTGCACGAATAGACCCGGCCCCGCCAGTGCACTGTTTAGGCGGTTGACCGCCTCTCGGTCGACCGGCGCCCCGTTATTGGCCAAGAGGAGCGCGCGCAGGCCTCCTCGGACGTCCAGCGCACGGACCAGATCTACTTCGGTGATCGCTGTGTCGGACTCGACCAGCTCGCGCTGTGTGAGCCACTCGCGGAACCACGCGGGGGTTGACCACTGCTCCGGCTGACCGCGATCGATATCCCAGAAGCTGTTCACGAACTCCTGGAGAAGCCGCAGTTCGTCCGGAGCGGGCTCGCGATCTCCTGGCTGGCGACCGCCCTGAGCCACCACGGAGCGGAGACTCGGTTTCCGCGCCGAGCGGTGATTTATGCTTGGCATCACCAGTGTCATGGTATACGGTGGTAACGGCATGCTCCTGTCCAAGCCTCTGGGAATGGCGGCACTCGCAGCAGTCCTGAGCTCCTGCGGGGGGTCGAGTCTCACGCACAGTACGACCGGCAAGACGCATGCCAGCACGGTATGCCTGCCCATCGCCAGGGCCGCGGCCGCACATTCGCTCTCCCTTCCGCTCGGAGCGATCGCAGCGTCC
>CATPAX010000076.1 GCA_955652215.1 uncultured Solirubrobacteraceae bacterium
CGCCGGCGCGGACACTGCGAGCTGGGCCACGTCCTCAGCGCGCTGGCGCAGTGCGCTGTCGAGCGTGCCTCGAAGCTCGTCACCCACCAGGACAACCGTGGCGAGCGCAAAAGCTGCCACAGCAGCGACGATCGAGCCCGCTGCGGCGAGGATCAGCCGACCTCTGAGTGATCGCGGCGCCGTCAACCCTGACCCTCGCACCGGCCCTCAGGCGCGGAGCTGAAAACCGGCTCCCCGCACGGTGCGGATCAGCGGCGGTGGCCCAAGCTTGCGGCGCAGTCGCGTGACGTATCGGTCGACCACGTTCGGCTCGGCGGCATCCTCCCAGATCTCCTCGAGCGCATGCTGCCGCGTGAGGGTTCGACCTGGATGGCGGAGCAGCAGTTCGAGCAGCGCCGCCTCTCGGCCGGTCAGCGCGATCTGGCGCGAACCACGAGTGGCGCACCGGGCAAGCGCGTCGAGCGTCAGGTCCGCATAAGAGAGCAGCTGCCCTGATGCATCGCCATGCCGGCGCAGCAGCGCACCCAGACGGGCGACCAGCTCGGCGACCGCGAACGGCTTGACCAGGTAGTCGTCGGCGCCCGCCTCGAGTCCCGCTACCCGGTCGGATACCGCGTCACGGGCCGTGAGCATCAGAATCGGCGTCCCGAGACCCTTCGCACGCAGCCGTCGGCACGCCGCAAGGCCGTCGACCCCAGGCATTGCCACATCGAGCACGATCACGTCCGGTGCGGCGCGCTCGGCTTGCGCGAGGGCATCGCCCCCATCGACCGCGAGCGCGACCTCGAAGCCCTCCGCCTCGAGCGTACGTGCGAGCATCCGCCGCAGTGAGCCGTCATCGTCGGCGACAAGCACGCGCGGACGCTCAGCAGTCCCGGGGTCGCTTACTGGCATCGCGGGTCGTGTGTCCCGCTCGGCTCTAGATACGACTCATCCGCCGGCCACGTCGCGCCGTAAGAACACCAGGTAGGCGGTCGTTAGCGACGGCACGGCGTAAAGCGCACAGACCCACGCGGCACGGATGACGGGGGCCCAATCGGTCGGTGTGCGAAGCAGACCCTGCCATGCATTGAACTGGGTGCTGAGCAGGTACGGCTGCGTGGCGGATAGGCCCGGCAGAATCCCGATCAGCTGGATCAGCAGGGAGATCATCAGCGTTCCCACCACGGCCGCAGCGCTGTTACGGGTGATCGCTGAGAGCATAAGGCCGATGCAGACGATCGCTCCGATCGGGATCAGGTAGATCAGCAGCCCGAGATACACGAGCTCGAGCCCTTTCGGCGCCGTGATGATCGTCCCCGACAGCGTCTGCAGCGAGTTGAAGCCAGACTGGACGCTGCCCGCGATCACCGCCACCGTTCCGCTGAGGAGGATCGCTGCGGTCGCGTAGGTGGCCGCCGCCAGCGCCTTCCCCGTGAAGATCTGCCCGCGCTCGAGCGAACGGGTCAGCACGGTCTTTAGCGTGCCGTTGTGGTCTTCGGAGGCGATGATGTCGCCAGCCACGAGCGCCGTGATCAGAGGGAACATCCAGACCGCACCGAACAGCAGGATCACCAGCGGCACCGCCAGCCCGCTCCGGTCGAGGTAAGAGGCGAATGCGAAGTCGCCGCCGCGGCGATCGTGACGGAAGTGGATCGCCAGGACGAAGATGATCGGCACCAGCGCCGCCGCGCCGAGACCGAGATAGGTCCGCTTCTGGTAGCGGAGCTTGGTCAGCTCCCAGCGGTAGACGGTGCCGACGCCCGGAGACCTCACTGCCCTGCCTGCACGGTCTCGAGCTCGGCCTGGGGTGCGGGTCCGTCCTCGCCTTCGGTCAGCGAGAAGAACAGATCCTCGAGCGTGGCGGTGCCCGGAATCAGCGCGCGAATCAGCGCCCCCGCCTCGACCAGGGCCTGCGACAGCTCGGTGACGGCGCCCTCATCGGCCGTGAACGAGATCGTGTCCTGGTTCGAGCGAACCTCGCGAACGCCACGCTGGGCTCGACACACCGCAATCGCTCGATGATCATCGGTCGTTGACAGGCGGTAGGTCGTGCCCGCGCTTTGCTTGAGGTCCGCGATTCTGCCCTCATAGACCATCCTTCCCGAGCGGACGATCGCTACGCGATTACAGAGTTCCTCGACCTCGGGCAGCAGGTGGCTGGAGAGCACGACGGTGATCCCCTGCTCGGCCAGCCGCCGAATCAGCAGGCGCATGTCCCGCATTCCGGCCGGATCGAGCCCTGTTGCGGGCTCGTCGAGCATCATCAGCTTCGGGTCGCGCAGCAGCGCAGCAGCGATCCCGAGCCGCTGCCGCATGCCGTGGGAATAGCCGCCCACCCGATCCGAAGCGCGCTCGGCCAGCTCGACGGTGTCGAGCGCTTGGTCGATCCGGGTCGGCGCGCCGTTACCGTCGAATGCCGCCAAGAGCTCCAGGTTCCGCCTCCCGGTCAGGTACGGATAGAACGTCGGGGCCTCGACGAACCCCGCGACCCCATCGAGCGCCCGGACGCTCACCTGCGGGTCGCGGCCGAACAGCCGGACGGAGCCCGCGGTCGGCCGGATCAGCCCGAGCATCATGCGCAGCGACGTCGTTTTACCGGCGCCGTTTGGCCCGAGGTAGCCATAGACGTCGCCGACCTCGACCGTTAAATCGACGCCGGCGACCGCCGTCAATTCGCCGTAGCGCTTGACCAAACCGCGGACCTCGACCGGCGGGGCGTCGGCGGAGGCAGGTGCGGCTGCGAGGACCGCCGCCGCACCTGGGGCGCCGTCACTCACAGCGCTCGAGCAGCCAGCTCCGCCGCCGCGGCAGGAACCGACCCGACGACCGTGTAGGTCACGTTCCCGCGGGTGAAGCGGATCATCGTGCCGAGGGCGGTATCGAGCTCCTGGCCGGTCGCGCCCTTGATGGAAACGGTCGGGAGCGAAAGCCCCTTCCGGTCTCCATTGCTCGCGGATGGCAGGGCAGACTTGCCCTTAGTGGCTGTCTGCTCGATCACGGCGATCCCGCCGAGGTTCTGCCCATAGGAGACGAGGGCTGCCGGGGTCCCGCCCCAGTCGAGCAACGTCACCGTCTGGCGGGGAAGCCCGACCAGGCTGCTCGGCGCGAGCAGCGGGAAGCTCAAGTGCCGGGCGACAGCCGCGACGCCGTTGACCTGGGCGTGGGCGCGGTCAGCGTGGCCGGCCTTGCCACGAGCGGCTCCCGCGACGCTCTGGCCGGCCGGCGTGGCGACCCGCACGACCGTTGCGCCGGTCGGAGGCGTGACCGCGAAGTCCGACGCGGGGACGGCGCCGTAGGAGATGTCAGTGGCCTTCAGTTCGAGAACCGGCGTGGGGTTATTACGCGCGTACACGGCGATCCGCAACGGCACTCCGCGGGAGGCATCCCAGGCCAGCTCCGCGTCACCCAGGAGACCACCGTCGTGCTGGGGCGAGATCCGAACGGTGTACGCAGCATGCCCGGCCACGTCGCTCGGGATCGCACCTGAGAGGTTGACGTGGCCCATCAGCTGGCTGATGTCAGACTGGATCTGGGCGATGGTCGGGAGCTGATCGTGCTTGGTGGTCGAAGCCTTGTCCGCGCCGGCCGTGCCGGTATGGGCGGGAAGGCTTCCCTCGTAGACCGTGCGGGAGGTTGGGTCGTAGACCCAGAAGCGACCATCCTTAACGACGATCTGCGCATCGCCGTTATCGGACTGGAGCTCGAGCCGCAGGGCCGTGTGGGACAGCCAAAGCCGACCCGTGGCGCCCGTCAGCAACGGGTCCGATCCCTGAAGGTTCGATGACGCGATCAGGCCGTTCGTGAAGCTGATGCGCGCCGAGATACCCGCGGGGGCAGGGGCGCTAAGAGCACCATGGATCGCATCGGCCAGCGGTCGAGCCGGGGGCACCGGACCACGGCCGGCGGCCGCGACGGCAATCGCGGTGCCTCCAGCGATGACGGCGACCAGGGCGGCGAACGTCCCGATTAGACGGCGGGTGGAAGTGGTGCGCAGGAACTTAGACACGATCATCAAGCCTTTCTCGCGATTCGTGGCTTCACGATAGGGCTCTAGCTTGAAATTACTTTGACAGATCGTGACGCTGGGCTAGAGAGCCTCAGCAGTGGATGGCGGGTGGCTCGGGTCGACCGGTGCAAGCATCGCGTCAGGTAGGGTCAAAGCGGAATGTGTCGCTTGTTCGGCATGAGTGGCGGTCATGACCCGGTCCGTGCGACCTTCTGGCTGCTGGAGGCGCCTGACTCGCTTGCGCAACAGAGCAGGCGCGAGCCCGACGGGACCGGTCTCGGGGCATTCGAGAACGGGCGGCCGGTCGTCTTCAAGCAGCCGATCGCCGCCTATGAAGACGAGCACTTCGCCCGCGAGGCTCGGGAAATCTCCTCTACGACGTTCGTAGCCCATGTCCGCTTCGCCTCGACGGGCGCGGTCGAGCTGAAGAACACGCATCCGTTCGAGCAGTCGGGCAGGTTGTTCGCACACAATGGCGTTATCGGCGATCTGCCGCAGCTCGAGCAGGAGCTTGGAGATGCGCTCGGACTCGTGAAGGGGGACACCGACTCCGAGCGATTCTTCGCGCTGATCACCCGCGAGATCGAACGGGCGGCCGATGTGGGCGAGGCAATCGGACGCGCGGCGCGGTGGGTCGCCGAGAACCTGCCGGTGTTCGCGCTGAACCTCGTGCTGATCGAGCCCAGCGACCTGTGGGCGCTGCGATATCCGGACACCCACGAGCTGTATGCCTTGCAGAGGCCGGCCGGCGGCCCGACCGGCCAGCGCCATTTGGACCATGCAAGTGCGCGTGGCACGGTCAGGGTGCGCTCCGGTGATCTGGCAGAGCGCCCTGCGGTGGTTCTGGCGAGCGAACGGATGGACGAGGACTCGCACTGGCAGGAGCTCGCGTCGGGTGAGCTGCTCCACGTCGACAGCGAGCTGAACGTGACGGTCACGAAAGCGCTCGAGCAACCGCCGGCACACCCGATCACGCTGGCCGACCTGGATCCGCGAGCCGCGGCATCGCAGGCTCCCACGGCAGCCGAGCAGAAGTGAGCGGCACCGTAACCGCCGCCGGGAAGCCGCCGGCACCCCAGTTCTCGGGGGCGAGGATGCCGCCTGGCCCCCGGCTGCCCCGGGCGATCCAGACGGCCGGCTTCATGTTCGGGGCACCCCGCTTCCTCGAGGTGTGCGCAAGACGATACGGAGGCGCCGTCACGTTCAGCACGCTGTTCGACAACCGCTTCGTGATGCTGTTCGACCCGGCCCTCGTCAAGCAGCTGATGCAGGGATCTGGAGACCAGCTGCATGCCGGCGAGGCGAACGCGCTGCTCGGTCCGGTGGTCGGCGAACGTTCGGTGTTGCTGCTCGATGGCGCGGAGCATCTGCGCCATCGCCGGCTGTTGCTGCCGTCGTTTCATGGGCGGCGCCTCCAGGCCTATGCCGAGACGATGCGCGAATCCGCCGACATCGAGATCGAGCGCTGGCCAGTCGGGCAGCAGTTCGCCCTGCTGCCGAGCATGCAAGCGCTGACCTTGCGCGTCATCATGCGCGCCGTCTTCGGCTACCACGGTGGTAGCGAGGAAGACCAGCTTCAGGGCGCTCTGCGCGCGATGATCGAGCCCCTGTCGCGCCCGCGAGGGATGATGCTGCTGGCGGCGATCGGGAGGTTCGGCGGCGATCGCGCGGTGGCCGGCCGGTTCGAGCGCGCCCGGCGGGCTGTCGATGCGATCCTGCTGGCAGAGATCGCTCGGCGGCGAGCGGACCCCGACCTCGCCGATCGCGACGATGTCTTCTCCGCTCTCCTGCTGGCTCGCGACGAGGACGGAGAGCACTTGAGCGATGCGGAGGTCCGCGATGAGCTCGTCACCTTGCTGCTGGCAGGACACGAGACGACCGCGACTGGCCTCGCCTGGACGTTCGACCTCCTGTTACATACCCCGTCCGCTTACGCGCGGGCGCGCGAGCGGGAGCCCGAGTACCTGGAGGCCGTGGTCAAGGAGGCGCTGCGGATCCGGCCGGTGATCCCTGGCATCGGCCGGCTGGTGTCCGCCGAACCGGTTGAGCTCGGTGGCTACAAGATTCCACCGGGAGTCGAGATCAACCCATCGATCAGGGTCATCCACCGCCGCGATGAGCTCAATCCCGATGCTGAGCAGTTC
>CATPAX010000077.1 GCA_955652215.1 uncultured Solirubrobacteraceae bacterium
CCGTATGTGTTCGCGGCACATACGCCCGTGCCCGCCCAGAAGTTTTCGAGCCCCGGTACCGAGAAGTCGTAGACGAGATCGGTGGCCGCGACCTCGGTGACTGAGCGAATCGCTGCCCACACCAGATCCCCGGTCACCCGGGCATTAAGGCGTTGCTCGACTCCCTCGTCCCAGCGCAGAGGGCTCCACGGTGAGACCTGGCACGCCGTGAGGAGCCAGAACGGATAGCGCCGGTCGCCGGTCTTGTGCCGCATGCGCGTCTGGTAACGACCGACCGAAGGGACGATGCCGAATCGGGCGAGCGCGACGATCAGGTCGTCCTTGAGCTCGTCGTAGACCGTGACGAATGCGTGACGCTTTCCGACTTGGGCACCGGAGTGCACTCCATCACCCTCCCGGTAGCCCTCGATGAACCACTTGAGGCGACTCAGAGGAAGGCCGAGCACCCATCCCGGGATCCGCTTGCGGTTCCCGCCGAACCCGAGGAAATCCATCAGTCTCAGGAGAAGCTTCGAGTGGACGAAGATCGCCGCCGCACGCGCAGCGTGGGCCTTGGCGCATACAACGTGAAGATCGAACACGGACTGGATGATCGAGGCGGCCCGCTCGCAGCGCTCACTGTCACACGAGAGCGTCAGGAATGCGTCGCCGCCCTTCTCATGCCATGAACCTTCGGCCACCCAGAGCCCTAGCAGCCACAAGAGGTCCTCGGTTACCTCGATCCGGACCGGCATCGGCACACTGCGCCCAGCCACGCGCACCCCGATCTTGGCGGCTTCGGGCATCTCCATTCCCAGCCGCCAGAAGCAGGGAAGGGGAACACGGTCCGACTGACGCATCCTGATGATCTTGGTCCAGGCTCCATTGCGCCAGTTGGGTCCGGCGTTGCGGCGCTTAGAGACGAGCAGCCCGAACAGGTCCTGCCGGCACTCCCATGCCCGCTCGCCCAGTCCCGGCGCCTCCACCGTGAGGTCCCATGGATCGCCCTCATTCCAGCGCCAGACCTCGATCATGCTGATCCAGCGCCGATCGCGCTCGGGCACGTCGATCCGCCGCGCGATCGCGATCCGGTCGCCGACCGTCAGCTCCGCCGCGGTCTTGGCTACCGGCTCGCCGTCGCGTCCCTCGACGAACAGCGAGTGGTGACCGGTGACCCGTACCGATCGCCCGTACCGGGTCCGGATCTCGTAGCAGCGCTCATCAGTCGGGTGGGCGATGAGCGACTGTGCGGCCGCCGCCACCATCCGGCCACCGGTCGAGAAAGCGGGCACGCTCACGTAGTCGAGCGGGTACTCCATCGCGGGAGAGAAACCGCCGTCAAGTAGCGCCACCCCCCCGGCGCGAGGCTGGTGCTTGGGGACGTATCCGGCGGCGACCGCGTAGCGAGCGAGCCGCGCCGCCAGCTCCGAGACCTTCTCGCGACGCAGCTCCCGACCGTCGTCGTAGAGCACCTGCTCGTCGGCGAGGATGGAGTTGAATATCCGGACGATCGCCGTGTCGACGCCCTGCTGGCGGTGATAGGCCATCGTCAGCGCCTCGGCGTAGCGTTTGGCCTCGTCGTAGACCCCGCGGGGGCCGATCGGGTTGACGTGGCCCCAGTAGGTCTCGCGCTGGGGGTGCTCCTGAGGGTCGCCGTAGACCTCGCTGGTCGAGGCCAGCAGGAACCGTGCCCGATGCTTCTTGGCCAGGCCGAGGGTGTGGTGGGTCCCGTAGGAGCCGACCTTCAGCGTGTGCAGCGGTAGCCGCAGATAGTCGATCGGCGACGCGGGCGACGCGAGGTGGTAGACGAAGTCGATCGGCTCCTCCACGAAATACGGCTCGGTGATGTCGAGGTTCAGGTGGACGAACTCCTCGCTGCGGATGTGCTCGACGTTTGCGAGCGTCCCGGTCTCGAGGTTGTCGACGCAGATCACCCTGTGGCCGCGGCTCAGCAGCTCGTCGCAGAGATGCGAGCCGACGAATCCGGCGCCTCCAGTGACAAGGCTCGTTGGCACGCAAGGCAATGTACAGGCGCCACGCCTCGCGCGACGCGGTGGCCGGGAGGGCAATACGATCAAGCGCGCCTACCGCGATGGATCGGATGATCGGAGGAGTCACGTGGCCGCAGCTCGGTTCGTCGAGCGCCTGAACGAGCAGATCGCCAACGAGTTCGCCGCCTCGCAGCAGTACATCGCGGCCGCCGTCTACTACGACTCGGAAACCCTGCCGCGCATGGCAGCGTTCTTCTACGAACAGGCGGTGGAGGAACGCAACCACGCGATGATGATGGTCCGATACCTGCTCGACGCCGATGTGCACGTCGCGATCCCGGGCGTCGCAGCGCCCGAGACGGAGTTCGCTGATGTCGTGGCTCCGGTGGCGCTCGCGCTGGAGCAGGAGCGGCGCGTAAGCGACCAGATAGCCGCACTGATGGGCGTGGCCCGCGACGAGGGCGACTATCTCAGCGAGCAGTTCGTGCAGTGGTTCCTCAAGGAGCAGATCGAGGAGGTCGCGACTATGTCCTCACTCCTCGCCGTGAGCGAGCGATCGAGCCAGACGCCGATGTTCATCGAGGACTACCTGGCCCGCGAGCACGGCGGCGCGGGCGCCCCGGACCCAACCGCGCCGTCTGTGGCCGGGGGTGCGCTTACCGCCGCGTAGTCGCTTCGTGGTCCGGCGCGCGAGCGCCCCGGCGCAGTACGTGCTGATCGCCGCGGCGGATCGTCACCCGCTCGGCATCAAGGTGCTCGAGCAGCGCCTGGGCGAACTTGCGCGAGGTGCCGAGGTCGTCTCGCAGATCGGCGAGCGACACCGCCCCTCCACGGCCCTCGGCCAGCGCGAGCACCCGGCGGCGTACCTCGTCGAGCGCCTCCGGGTGGTAGTGGAGCGTCTTCGACACGCGGATCGCGCGGCCCGCTGCCCGCAGGGCGGCGAGCTCCGCTGAGTCGAGCTCTGAGTCGAGCGGCGGCTCGAACCGGGCCTCGCGCAGCCGTCGCTCCATCGCCAACGCCGCAGGGCTTAGGGCGGGAGGCTCGGGCGAGGGCTTCGGCGACTCTGTCGGAGCGCTCGCGCGCGGCTCGTCCTCCCCCTTCGGCTCCTCTCCACGTGCCAGCTTCTCGAGCCGGCCCAGGAGCGCGCGGCTCGGGCCGTGCTTCCGTGGGTGGGCGTCCAGCACGACCCCGCCGCCAAGCGTGTCTGGCGGAGCGATCCGCCGGATCACCAGCCGATCCCGGGCCGCTGGAACCAGTGGATGCTCGAGGCGGAGCTGCCAGAAGCGTCCCCCGAGCCACGCCAGGCGTGCCGGAGCTTCGCGCGTGCCGTGATGAACCTGGACGCGGTCCCCATGCTCTAGCTCGCTCTCAACGAGCTCGAGCTGGGCGTCGATCAGGAAAGTCGTTGCCAGCGGTGTCCCGCGGCTCGCCAGGACGTCACCACGGCTCACCTCGGAGACGGCTATCCCGATCATGTTCACCGCGACACGCTGTCCCGCCGCGGCGCAGTCGACCGCTTGGTCGTGCACCTGAACGCCGCGAACTCGAACATGCCGGCCCACGGGCAGCAGCTCCATCTCGTCGCCGCGCGCGATGGTCCCCGACCAGAGCGTCCCCGTTACCACGGTTCCTGCGCCCCGGATGGTGAAAGCGCGATCGACGTGAAGACTCGCCGGCCCGGTGTGCTCGGCGCGGCTCGAGATCGAGCTTGTGGCGGTTTCGAGCGCCTCTCGCAACTCGTCCAGCCCGTGGCCTGTGGGTGCGCTCACCGGCACGATCTGAGCCTCGGGGAGGAGCTCGGAGGCCTCGATCATCGCCAGCTCTGGATCGGCCAGGTCGCTCTTGGTGATCGCCACGACACCCGTATGGACTCCCAGGGCCCGCAGGACGGCTGCGTGCTCGCGTGTCTGCGGCATCACGCCGTCGTCCGCGGCGATCACCATCAGATACAGGTCGATGCCCGTGGCCCCGGCGACCATCGTGCGCACGAACCGCTCGTGCCCGGGGACGTCGATGACAGACACCGCTCGGCCGGAGGGGAGGGTCAGAGACGCGTATCCGAGCGCGATCGAAATCCCCCGTGCCCGCTCCTCGGGGAGCCGGTCAGTATCAACGCCGGTCAGCGCTCTGATCAGCGCAGTCTTGCCGTGGTCGATATGGCCTGAGGTTCCGAGCGTCAGTGGCGCGCTCATCTGTGCTCGCGGAGCGCTGCCAGCGCGTGTCGGACGGCCGCCGCGGCGGCGTCGATCTCTCCGTCGGCGATCGTGCGTGGATCAAGCAATGCCTGTCCGTCGTGGATCCGAGCGATCACTGGCGGACTTGCCGCCCGCAGCGCCTTGGCCACCTCGCTCGGCGGCTCCTTCACCTCGAGCGCGACAGCCGGGCCCTCCAGCTCGAGCAGCGGCAGCGCCCCGCCTCCGACGCGACCGGTGCTCCGAACTGGCCGCGCCTGGCGTCCGATCGCCTCTGCCAGCCGCGTGGCCCTTGCGGCGAGCTCTTCCTCGGTGGCATCGAGCATCGCCAGAACTGGGATCTCCCGGCGAGCGCGCTCTGGATCGAGGTACAGAGCCAACGTTGCCTCGAGCGCCGCAAGGGATAGCTTGTCGATCCGCATCGCCCGCGCGAGTGGGTGCTCGCGTGCGGCGGCAACGGCATCTCTGCGACCGGCCAACAACCCCGCCTGCGGACCGCCCAGGAGCTTGTCGCCCGAGCAGCACACGAGCGCGGCGCCCGCGGCGATGGAGCGCTTGACCGGGGGCTCGTCGGCGAGCGCTGGGAGGGACTCGGTGGGGGCCAGAACCCCGGAGCCGAGGTCGTCGATCACCGGGACGGGCAGCCGGCAGAGGTCCTCCACGGAGACGTCGTGCACGAATCCGAGGGTCCGGAAGTTCGACTGGTGCACCCGCAGGATCGCGCGGACCTCGACCGCACTCGAGTCAAGCGCCCGCTCGTAGTCCTCGAGGCGGGTGCGATTGGTGGTCCCCACCTCGACCAGCGTGGCGCCTGACTGCTCGATCACCTGCGGGATTCGGAAGCCACCGCCGATCTCGACGAGCTGTCCGCGGGAGACCACGATCCCGTACCCGGGGCCCGCCAGCGCGGCGGCCGCCAGGAGGACGGCGGCGGCGCCATTGTTGACGACGGCTGCGGCCTCGGCGCCGGTCAGCTCGCAGAGCAGCGCCTCGACATGAGCGTGCCGGCTCCCGCGCTCCCCGCTCTCGAGATCGAGCTCGAGATTCGAGTAACCCTCCGCTGCTTGGGCCAACGCCTCACGCGCGGCGCGGGGTAGCGGCGCGCGACCCAGGTTGGTGTGGATGAGGACACCTGTCGCGTTGATCACGCGCCGATACCGCAGCCTTCCGATCTCCTCGAGCACCTCACGGGCTCGGACCGCCACGTCGTCCAGCGACGTGGCACCGGAACGCACGGCGTCGCGTTGCTCGTCGATCGCCTGCCTGGCCGCTCTGACGGCCAGCGCATGCGGAGCGTCAAGGACAGCCGCCAGCTCGTGAACGGCGGGGAGCGACCTCAGGCTCTGCGCTCGGGCGTCGTTCCCGCTACCCACTCTCCCTCTTCCTTCTTCCAGATCGGTGCATGGGCCTTGAGTTCATTGATGATCTCGCGAGCTCCCGCGAACGCTCCCTGCCGATGCGGAGCCGAGACCGCAATCGCCACTGAGGCCTCCGACAGCGGGACCGTCCCGACTCGGTGCTCGGCGGCCGCGGCGCACAGCCCGTGGTTGTCTATCGCCCGCTCGAGGATCTGCCTGATCTGCCGCTCGGCCATCTCGGCGTACGCCTCGTACTCCAGGTGGGGGACTTCTCTGGTGAC
>CATPAX010000078.1 GCA_955652215.1 uncultured Solirubrobacteraceae bacterium
CCGGGAAGTTCCACGGGGTGATCCCGCCGCACACGCCGATCGGATGCTTTGTGACGAGGCAACGCTTGTCTCGCTGCGGCGAGGGGATCGTGTCGCCATAGACGCGCTTGGCCTCCTCGCCAAACCACTCCAGGAACGCCGCTGCATAGGCGATCTCGGCCCGCGCCTCCGCCAGCGGCTTGCCCTGCTCGAGGGTGAGCAGCAGGGCGAGGTCGTGCTGGTGCTCGATCATCAGATCGTGCATACGCCGCAACAGAGCCGCGCGCTCGGCCGCCGGTCGGTCACGCCAGGCTGGGAACGCGTCCGCCGCGCCCTCGATCGCGCGTCGCGTCTCCGCCGCGCCCATACGAGGCACGTTGGCCAGCAGCTCACCAGTCGCCGGGTTGGTCACTGCAAACGTGCGCCCGTCGTCGGCGTCTTGCCACTGCCCAGCGATGAAGGCCCGGTCACGCAGAAGCGCGCAATCGGCCAGTGGAACAGTGATCGCCTCGAGCGCCATCCTTGCCTGGGCTGATGTTAGCTCTGCAGTGACACTTCGCCGACGCCGCCCAGCGAGAGCTCGTCAAGCGCGTGCGGGCTTACCACATGTGTTGAAGGCGTCCTTGGTACTGACCGCCTCGAGGTCGAGCTGGACCGCCTGCAAGGTCTGCTGCGTCTCGGCGGCCGAGATCGTGTTCTGCGACCGAGCCGCGTGCAATAGCGCGTGACCTGCCGCATCCTCCTTTTGCACGTCGGCGAGGAACCGCTTCCAGTCGCTCGCCATGACGCTTGGCGGTTGCAGAGCGCGGAGCTGCGCCAGCCCGCGGTCATCGATTGGAAGCGTCGCCTGCGCGGCCCTGATGAACGCCTGACGAGGACCGTCGGGTGTATGCGAAATCGTGATCCGGGCGCTCACCTTCGCCGCTTGGGCGTCGGTGCGCGCGCAGATGGCGTCAGCGCGGGCGATCAGCTCCGACTTGCCCAGCCCTTGGCTCGCTCCGCCGCAACCCGCCGCCGTAAGGAGCAGGACAAGACACGCCAGACCAGCACCGCTGGTGCTCAATGGGTGCTCCACGATCTCTCCCTGGACGGTCGTCGATGCCTAGCGAATCCTTGCAAATCCCAAGGGCTGTCTGTCGGACTCGAACCGACGGGCCGCTGGGCGGACTCCCTCCCCACATGCCTTGTGGCTCGAGGCCGATGGGGAGCACTCGCGGTGGGGCCACGCCGGCATGCGGGGAGGGGGTTGTGCCGCCCGCCCATTTCGCTAATCTGAGCGATACCAGAGAAAGGAGGTGGTCCGCCTGTCTGAAAGTCCTTGCGGGACCCTGGAGGTGTCCGGCCGTTAGGTCGGCCGCTGGCCCCGCTTAGCGGAGTCCCAACCGAGACACCGCCGGCGGTGGGTGCCGGGAGTAGTCCCACCGGCAGAAGAGCCCACTTCGGTCCAGGGCAGCACAAGCAGTGAACGGGGGGCGCCGTGGTCGACGGCGCCCCCCGTACTTAAGGGGCCTTGGAATCAGCGGTGCTGGGTGGGGCGGTTGCCCTACGCGACAGCCAGGTACTGCTGCCAGGCGGTCGGAATCGTCGGGCTGGCGACGTGAATGAACACGGTTGCCTTCGGAGTCCGGGGCTGGCGCAGCAGCTGCATGCCGACCTGGCGCAGGAGCGCGTCTCCCTTGCGCCGGTTGCAAGGAGCGCAGGAGGCAACGATGTTCTCCCAGCTCGAGGACCCTCCCTTGGACCTCGGGATCACGTGGTCGACGGTCAGGTTGGTGCGCGAGCCGCAGTACTGACAGGTCCAGTCGTCGCGGGCGAACACCGCCCGCCGTGTGATCTTGCGCCGGTGGGTGTCGCGCGGGATGCGAACGAACGTGACAAGCCGGATCACCATCGGGCGCGCCACCGTCAGGCTCGCCGAATGAAGCTCCCAGCTCGCGTGTTCGAGGACCTCGGCCTTCTCCTTCAGCAGCAGCACGATCGCGCGCCGAACCGTGCACACGTTGATCGGCTCGTAGGTCGCGTTCAGCACCAGCACCCGGCCAACTTCAGGTCCGCGTCGCTGGTGCTCGGGAAGCGACGCGGACCGCGCTGGCGCTGGAGATGAGGCGGCCATCCGCGGGGCAGTTTACCGACGCGTGTAGGCGGCTCCAGCGGCTACGCACCGCTCGGATAGGACCCGAGCACGCGCAGCTCTGTGACGCGCGCGCGCAGCGCCTCGAGGGCCTGAACGACGTGCTGCTCCTTGTCGCTTCCCTCGAGATCTACGAAGAACATGTACTGACCGAGCTCTTGCTTGAGCGGCCGTGACTCGATCCGGGTCAGATTGACCCGCCTCCTGGAAAGCTCCGCAAGGCAGCCCACGAGCCACCCCGCCGCATCCGATCCTGCTCCCCAGAACACGATCGCCGTCTTCCACCGCTCGGCCGCCAAAGCGGCAGCGCCCGGCGCCCCGGGAGGAGACCCCTCCGGGGCGAGCCATACGAACCTGGTCTCGTTGACCGGGCCGTCCTCGACCCCGGCGCGGATCACCTGGCAGCCGTATCGCTTGGCGGCTAGCTCCGTTCCCAGGGCCGCCCATGGTCCCTCATGCTCGGCGACGAGCCGCACCGCTTCGGCGGTCGAGCTCCCAGCCAGCACGCGGGCCTGGGGAAGCTCGGTTCTGATGAAAATTGCGCACTGGGCGTTTGCCTGTGGATGCGACACGACCGTCTCTATCTGTCCGAGCTCGAGCGGTGTCCTGGCCACGAGGCAGTGACGGATCGCTTGGACGAGCTCTCCAACGATCGCGACGTCATGGGTCTCGATCGCCAGCGTGTCGAGCGTTGCGTTGACGGATCCCTCGAGAGAGTTCTCGATCGGTACCAACGCGCGCTCGACGGCACCGCTGTGCACAGCCATAACCGTCTCGTAGACGGTGGGGAAAGGCACATGCTCAAACTCGGTGCCCGCGGCAGAAGCCATCAGTGCCTCGTGGGTGAAGGTGCCCTCCGGCCCGAAGTAGCCGACGCGCAAGCTCGCCATCTCCGTTGTGCGGCTACTGCCCGGCGGGAGGTGAGACGGGATGGCCGCCACCTCCAGACATGGCGCGCTGGATCGCCTCTTTCTCCTCGGGCGAGAGTTCGAGCTCGGGCGTGCCGTGGCGGACCTGCTTTGCGTACAGACGCGCCGTGTCTCGATGATGAATCGACGAGAGCACGATCCCGGAGCGGTTCGCGTCGAGCAGGGCGAGAGACGTTGACTGACGGCCGGACATCTCGCCGTAGGCGTCGTAGCGGACGAGGGCGAGATGGGCAACCGCCCCGTCCAGCCGTGTCTCGGCCGCATCGACACGAGCGCTCAGGCGCTGGGCAGCGTCCTCGACATATCCGGAGAGCGCCTCGAACTGCCGCTGCAGCGAAGCTGCGTGGGCAACGAGATCCTCCCGCCG
>CATPAX010000079.1 GCA_955652215.1 uncultured Solirubrobacteraceae bacterium
GGTCAGAGCCCGGCGCCGCCTGACTGACCTCCGCCGCCCCCGCCCGCGTGCGACGGCGGCTGCGGGGTGCCTTGGTAGAGCGTCGGATTGTTGTGCTGGTTACCGGGCTTGCCGCTCTTGGTCTTGTTGTTCGTGGATGGGACGCTCTTGGCACCCGAGTGCAGCCCGACGAACGGCACGCCCGACCACGGAGTCGTGGGGGGTGCCCAGTCGCCGCAGTAGCGCTGGCTCGCCTTGGCCATGAAGTCGTGCCAGATCGGCCCTGCCGTCGGACCGCCAAAGCCACCTGATGGCAGGGCCGCCAACGAGTAGTTGCCCTGGGGATATCCCACCCAGACCGCGGTCGAGAGCTTCGGGGTGAACCCTACGAACCAGGCGTTGGCCTCGTCGTTCGCCGTGCCGGTCTTGCCTGCCGCGGGGCACCCGTAATACGTGTATGGGGAACCGGTGCCGCTTGTGATCACCTGCTTGAGCACCGCGATCGCCGCTGCGGCTTCCCCATCTGTAAACACCTTGGTGCGCGGCGGATTGCCATAGTT
Source organism: uncultured Solirubrobacteraceae bacterium (assembly GCA_955652215.1). The sequence goes on from CATPAX010000079.1 coordinate 540, forward strand.
CACGGTCCGCCCGTCGGGGAACACGATGTGGTCGAGGATCGTCGGCGGGATGTGCCACCCGCCGTTTGCCATGGTCGCGGACGCGTCCGCCATTTCGAGCGGCGTCACGCCGGGGTCCAATCCGCCGAGCACTTCCGAGGCATTGCCGTGCAGCGTGTCCGACCCGATCCCCATGGCGTGAGCGATCGTGTCCATCTTGTCCCAGCCCCCAGTGGTGAACTGGTCGTTGAGGTCGGCAGACAGCTGGGCAAACACGGTGTTGTCGGACACGATCGTCGCCTTGGTGAGCGTCATCGTGCCCCCAGCGGTGTGTTCCGCCGTGTGGACCTCCCAGGTCGGGACCGTCGGCAGCCACCCAGCCGGCAGTGGCCTCGAGGTATAGATCGTCTGGTTGGGATCGCCGTCGTAGTCGTGGATAAGCGTCATCAGCGCAAATACCTTGAATGAGGATCCCGACTGTCGGTGGGCGGAGACCGGCCAGTCGAACGTCGTCTGCGTGTGCCGTGCGGTCCCATACGGCGCTGACTGCGCGAGCGCTACGATGCGACCGTTGCTGGGGTCGACCGACGCGAGCGCGGCGCCTGGTTGGGCATTGATGATGGTGCCGCCGTACCGGCTCACGATCGCCTGCCGGGCCACCTGCTGGTCCTGGAGGTTGATCGTCGTGTAGACCTTGAGCCCGCCATCGTTGACGGGGGGACAGTTCAGCGGGTCCGGGTGCTGGGGGCAGAACTTGTAGGCGAGCTGCCTGAGCACGTAGTCGAACACGAACGGCTCTTTGTGGGAGATGTATGTCGAGTTGGCATGCACCTGAAGCCCCTGCTTGTCGACGGCGTCGGCGAACGCCTGCGAGATGTAATGCGAGTTGACCATCGCCTGCAGTACCTCCCGGCGACGCTGCCTGGCGAGGTCAGGGTTGACGAATGGGTTGTAGGCCGTTGGTGCCTGCGGGAGGCCCGCCAGCAGCGCCATCTGCGCAAGGTCGAGCTTCCATACGGGCTTGCCGAAGAAGGTCTGTGAGGCGGCGCCGACGCCGATCGCGCTCTCCCCGTTGACAGCGCCGTACGGTACGTCGTTCAGGTAGCTGTCGAGGATCCATCGCTTGCTGTGGAGCTTGGCCAGCTGGATCGCGAGCTTCGCCTGGGTGATCTTGTATTTGAGGTTCCCGCCTGCGAGCAAGCTGCTCCGCACGGTGCTCGACGGCTTGAGGCCCGGCGGGATGTACAGGTTGTCAACGAGCTGCATCGTCAGCGTCGAGGCGCCCTGGATCGAGCCGCCGCCGGCGAACACATCCTTGATTCCCGCTCGCAGGATGCCCTGGTAGTCCAGGGCGCCGTGCTGCCAGAAGCGGCGGTCCTCAATCGCGACGGTCGCCTCCTGCAGGCGCTCTGGAAGCATGCTCCCCGAAACGAAGCTGAACACTGTCTTCGACGAGACATAGCCCAGGGGCGTGCCGTCGGAGGCGAAGATCTCGGTCGGCGGGTGCGGTTCGCGCGGAGGGAGCTCGCTGAGATTCGGTGCTGAGTGCGCCACCGCGACGACCCAGCCGACAGCGGCAAGCGAGCCGATTACGACCCCGCAGACGACGAGCATCGCCGCCACGACGATCACCCGTCTGACGGGATGGCCTCGGTTGCGCGACCGGCGCTTCTGTCTCTCTCGACGGCTCATGTGTGGACGGCCAGACCGCGCCACCAGGCGTCGCGCGGGTTCCCGGCCCCAAGAACAGGTCTGGAGTCTAGCCAGAGGCAGGTTTCTGCGTAAGCGCTTTAGGTCCTCTCAACAGGGTTGTGCGGTGTCAGACTCGCGCGGTGACTTGGCCTGGCGAAGCGCCCGCGGCGATCCTGCTCGACGCCCTCGGAACCTTGGTCGCACTTCATCCGCCTGCGCCGCGGCTCGTCGCGGAGCTGCGCACCAGGCTCGGGGTCAGCATCACCGAGGCGCAGGCTGGGCAGGCGATAGGAGCGGAGATCGCTTACTACCGCGAGCACCTCGATGAAGGCCGTGACGGCGCCACGCTGGCCGATCTCCGCCAGCGCTCCACCGAGGTGCTCCGCCGCGCCCTGCCGCCCTTCGACGAGATCGCCGAAGCCGACCGCGAGCTCCTACAGCAGGCCCTCCTCGCGTCGCTTCGGTTCAGCGCATTCGAGGACGCGCGGCCGGCGCTCGAGCTGGCGCGCCGCCGCGGTCAGCGGTTGGTGGTCGTCAGCAACTGGGATGTTTCGTTGCACGATGTCTTGCAGCGACTACAACTCGCCCCACTTCTCGACGGCGTTGTGAGCTCGGCGGAGGCCGGAGCCCGCAAGCCCTCGCCGGAGATCTTCGAACGCGCACTTGCCCTCGTGGGTGTGAGCTCGGCACAGGCGATCCACGTCGGCGACAGCCTCGACGAGGATCTGGCGGGAGCTCGCGCTGCAGGCATTGAGCCGGTCTTGATCGCCCGCGACGGTGGCCCGAGGCCTCCGGGCGTGCGGGTTATCGAGAGCCTCGTCGAACTCTGAGGGCCCCACGTGTCCCTCTGAATAGCCGCTTGTCCTCCGACGAACCCTAACCTTGCGGCGAGCGATGGAGAGTGTGCCCCCGCCGAGCCCGGCCGCGCAAGTGCCCAAAGCGCCGCCGCCTGAGAATCAGCGTCGCGACGACGAGCCGCCGTGGCCCCCGTGGACCGCGCCCGCCGCGGTGGTTACCGGCTTCGTGGTCGGCGTGATCGGCTCCATCTTCGTAGGGGTCGTCGGTCATGCCGGAGGCTCCAGCCTCACGCATCCGAGCCCCGCCGTGAACCTGTTCGGCGATCTCGTCTTCGACCTTTCGTTTGTCGGCGTTGCGCTCTATTTCGCGTCGATTCGGGGGCGTCCACGCCCTGCGGATTTCGGCTATCGGAAGGTTCGCCTCGGTGTCGCAGTGGCCGGGATACTCGTGGCGGCGATCGGCTATTACGTGGCCACCACGGTCTACGCGGTCGTGTTCAACCTCCACGGCACCGACAAGCTTCCCAGTGAGCTCGGTGTCAGCAAGAGCACAGTTGCTCTGGTCGCCGCGACGGTGTTCGTCTGCGTCCTCGCGCCGATCGCGGAGGAGTTCTTCTTCCGGGGTTTCATCTTCGGCGGGCTCAGGCGCTTGAGAATTGTCGTCGCCGGCCGATACATGGGGCCATGGGTTGCTGCAGTGATTACCGGAATGCTGTTCGGGATCGCTCACACCGGGTCCGCCTCCTCCCAGTACCTCATCCCGCTGGGGATGCTCGGGTTCACGCTGTGCCTGCTGCGCTGGCGAAC
>CATPAX010000080.1 GCA_955652215.1 uncultured Solirubrobacteraceae bacterium
CCAGCGCGTCGGTCAGCCGGCCGACCGACGCGCTGGAGGCGCGGGCCGCGGCCAAGGGGCAGTTCACGACGCTGCTGCTCGGGCTTGGCGCGGTCGCACTGCTGGTGGGTGCGATCGGGATCGCAAACATCATGGTGATCTCGGTGCTCGAGCGCAGAGGCGAGATCGGGCTTCGGCGGGCGCTGGGCGCCACCAAGCATCACATCAGCTCGCAGTTCCTGTTGGAGTCTGCGCTGCTCGCTGCGCTCGGGGGTGCCGCAGGACTCGGGCTGGGAGCACTCGCCACGCTGGTGTACTCGATCGCCCAGAACGAGCCGATGGTCGTTCCGCTGTATGTGCTCGTCGCTTCCCCGGCCTCGGGTCTGCTGATCGGCGCGATCGCCGGCCTATACCCTGCGGCGAAGGCGGCGCGACTCAGCCCGACGGAAGCGCTGCGGGCGACCTGAGGACTCTCCGTAGTGCGCTTGCGGCCGACGTGCCCGCGTACCCCGCGGCCGCCAGGCCGATGATCGCGCTGCTCGGCGGTAGCGCCGGCACCGCGTAGCTCAGCGCGAGGCCGCCCCACATGTCGGCGACCGCGAGCGCGGCTGCCAGTGCCACGCCCCGGTACGGGCTGCAGGTGAGCTTGTGAGCGGTGCCGGCGGGAGCCGATAGCAGTCCGAGAAGCAGCAGCGCCCCGACCGCCTGCGTGCTCTCGGCGGTCACTACCGCGAGCAGGCCGAGGAAGCCGGCGCCGAGCGCCCGGACCGGGACGCCCCGCAGTACCGCAAGCTCCGAGTCGAGCGTGCTCAGGAGCAGTGGACGGAAGATCGCGGCGACTCCCGCTGCGACCAGCAGCGCGATTACCGCGGCGAGCTCCGACTCGCTCGCACTCAGGGCATAGATCCCGCCGAACAACGTGTTCGAGGCGGTCACCGCATCGCCGCCGGCAGAGCTCGTGGCCAGTACGGCGAGCAGCAGCACGCCGATGCCGAGCACCCACGCGAACACGATCCCGATCACCGTGTCGTCGGCCGCACCGCGCCGCCCCAGCGCAGCCATCGCGCCGGCAAGCACGATCGTTACCGCGAACAGCCCGATCCGCAGGTCGATGCCCGAGGCGGCGGCTCCTACCGCGCCGACGAAGGCGAAATGACTCATCGCGTCGCCGGCGAACAGCTGCGAGCGCAACAGGACGAACCAGCCGACCACGCCGCAGGCGAGTGCGATCGCCGTGCCGGCGAGGTAGGCATTGCGGACGAACTCGTGGGCGAACATCAGCGGCGTGCGTGGGTCGCGACAGCGCGGCCGATCCGCGCGAGCAGATACACGCCGAACGCGAACGTCGTGATGTAGAAGCCGACGGGATAGATCGAGAAGTAGGCGATCCCGAGTCCGAGCCAGGCGATCAGCACCGCGAAGCCGATGCTCAGCGCAAGGGAGGCGAGGGGCCGCGTGGTCAGCGCCTGGGCCGCCGCCGGCGGCGCCACCAGCAGCGCGAACACCAGTAGTGCGCCGGTGATCTGGCTCGTGGCGGCGACCGCGACGGCGAGGATCAACAGGAAAGCGATGTCGAGCGCCGCGACCGGAACGCCACTCGCCTGGGCCACGTCACCATCGATCGTCGCGAACAGCAGAGGCCGAGCCACGAACGCGAGCACCCCGAGGACCACTGCGGCGATCGCGAGCAAGCTCACCACCTGGCCCTGGGACACCCCGAGGATGTCTCCGAACAGGAGCGTCTCGAGGCCGCCCAGCACCGCGTGGTTCAGTGACAGGAACAAGAACCCTGCGGCGAGGCCGGCGCTTTGGACCGTTCCGATCGCCGCTGTCTCGGCGCGGGAGCCACGACGGGAGCGTCCAATCGCCAGCGCGGCCGCGCCGCAGGCCAGGTAGTAGCCAAGCGCTGCGGGAATCCCTGCCAGCGCCGCACCAGTGGCCCCCGGAAACGCCATCACAGACAGGGTGTGTCCGGCGAAGCTCTGCCGGCGTAGCACCATGTACCAGCCGACCGTGCCGGCGAGAACCGCGACGATCGTCCCCGCCTCGAGCGCGTTGACCATGAACGGGAACGCGAGCAGCTGGCGGACGTCGGAGAGCAGATCGAACGACAGGGACGGGGCGTTCACGAGTGATCGTGCCGGTGTCCGTGGTGATGGGGGGCCTCAGGCGCTCCGACCACCACGAGCCTCCCGTGGCTTGTTCGCAGCACCTCAACGGGGGCCCCGTAGAGATCGCTGAGCTTCGAAGCGGTGATCACCTCGTCGACCGGCCCTTCCAACGCACGCCCGCCGGCAAGGTAGATCACCCGGTCCAGGTATCCGAGCAACGGATTTACATCGTGCGCCACGAGCAGTACAGCGACTGACCTCACGGTGCAGATCTCCTCGAGGAGGGCGGCGACCTCGGCCTGGTTGGGCAGGTCGAGGCTGTCGAGCGGCTCGTCGAGGATCAGCATCTCGGGATTTCTGACGAGCGCCTGCGCGATCAGGAGCCGCTGCTGCTCCCCACCCGAGAGCTCGCCGATCGCCCGGTGGGCGAGGTCGGTGGCACCGACCAGCTCGATCGCATCGGCAACGCGGCGCCGAGACTCCCGCCGTCGCGCGCGACCAGCCGGCGAGACCGCGAGCGGTAGCCCCCACCGCGCCCCGTCGAGTCCCAGCGAGACCAGGTCGACCCCACGCACGCGGGTGCTCTCGTCAAATGCCCGGCGCTGGGGCAGGTACCCCACCTGCCCTCGCGCCGTCACCGGCGAGCCACCGAGCACCATGGCCTCGCCACCACTGAGTGGAAGCAGGGCCAGGATCGCCTGCATCAAGGTCGATTTCCCAGCGCCATTGGGTCCGAGCACCGCGACGAATTCGCCGCGGCTGACCGTCAGGTTCACGTTGGCGAGCACCGTGCGGCCGCCGCGGCTGATGCTTGCGCCCGCAAGCCGGACAGCGGAGGACTCGAGAGGTGGGGGCTGCGGTTCGATTCCGGCCTGGGGTGTTGTGGTCAACGGCCTGTCGCCTGATGTAGCGTCTGTTCGATCCGCTCGAGCTGGGCGACCTGCCACTGCTCGAAGCTGTCCTGGGGCGGGGACAGGGTCTCGGTGATGGTGGCGATCGGGATGCCCTGTGCGCGAGCCTCGGCGGTCAGTCGCTGGATCTCCGGCGTGGCGTTCTGCGAGTTATAGATCCAGACCTTGATCTGATGCTGGGCGATCTGGCGCTCGGCTGTGGCGGTGTCCTGTGCTGTCACTTCGGCGCCCTCGCTGACTGCCTTCATCAAGCCGGGGGGCGTGATCAGGTCGAGCCCGAGGGCAGGGGCCTGGAGCGCGAAAATGCTCTCCGACGCCCCGACCGGGACTCCGGAGTAGCGGGCTCTGATGGCTGTGATCAGCGCGTGGTAGCGAGCCAGTCCCGTCGTCTCGAACTGCTTGAAGCGTCCCGCGTAGTAAGCGCTGTTCTGCGGGTCGAGCTTCTCCAGGTTGGAAGTGATCGCGCGTGCGACGGCCTCGACATCCGTCGGGTCATACCAACGGTGCGGGTTCTGGCCCTCGTGCAGGCCGAGCAGCCCACCGACGGTCAGGACGATCCGGTTCGATGCTGGGTTCGCGGCAATCAGCCGCTGCACCCAGGGGTCGTATCCGATGCCGTTGGCGATCACCAGTCGTGCTGTCGCGAGGCTCCGGGCGTCGGCCGGTGTCGGCTCGTAGGAATGCGGGTCCTGGGCCGGGTTCGTGATGATGCTCTGGACGCTCGCACGGCCGCCGGCCAGCTGGCTCGAGAGGCTCCCCCAGAAGTTCTCGGCCGCGAGCACTGTCGGCGTGCCCGTCGCCGCGCTCGAGGATGCTGTCCCGCCGCAACCCGCCAGCAGCAGCGCGAGCATCGCTGTGGCAAGCGCTGTCGCATGGACAGCGCCCAGCTGTCGCGACCGTCGCGGCTGATGCATTGTCGGACCTTAGCAAAAATGAGACTGATTCTCGTTATCGTCAAGCGAGGGGACTAAGCTTCTTCGGCAATGGCATCCGGGTCCGACTGGAGCAAGCACGTGCGCGGCGTCCTCGCCGGCGCAGGGCTCAGGCACGGAGAGGCTCGCGAGCGGGTAATCGAGCTGCTCGGGGGTGAGTCGTGCGCGCTGAGCGCCGTCGAGATAGAGGACGCCCTACGCGCCAGTGGCCGCCCGACGGGGAGGGCGAGCATCTATCGCGTACTGGAGCTGCTTGTCGAGAAGGACCTGGTCGAGCGGGTCGAGGTGGGGGACGGAGTCTCGCGGTTTGAGCCGAGCTATCCCGGCGGCGAGCATCACCATCACCTCGTTTGCGAGTGTTGCGGCAGGCTTGTGGCGTTCGACGATCCAGGGCTCGAGCGAGCGATCGGCAGGCTTTCGGACCGGCTCGGCCTGCGGGTAGACCACCACGAAGTGGTGCTCCGCGGTAGCTGCGGGGCCTGCGCCTGACCGCCATACTGCCCGCGATGAGCGAGCCCCGTCTCCTCTGGCAGCCCACTGCCGACGCGGTGCAGCGAACGACGCTGACGCGCTATGTGGAGTGGCTCGGACACGAGCGCGGGCTGCGCTTCGACGATTACGCCGAGCTCTGGGAGTGGTCTGTCAGCGACCTCGACGGGTTCTGGAGCTCGATCCGCG
>CATPAX010000081.1 GCA_955652215.1 uncultured Solirubrobacteraceae bacterium
CTGGCCTTCGGCCCGGCTCTGATGCGGTCGCTACGGCGCTTCAGCGCTCGCCTCCAGGTGACTTGGCGCCCGCCTGAGGTGGCAGTGCCCGTCGCTATCGCGCTGTTAGTCGCGATCGCGCTGTTCCCGCCGCAGGCCCGCGCCGCGACACCGGCTCGGTACCTGCTCGGCGCGCAGAACGCCGACGGTGGCTTCCCCCCGAACCCTGGTCAGGCTTCGAGCCAGCAGATCTCGGGGTGGGCGGTGCTGGGGCTCGCTGCGGCGGGCACTGCCCCGGCCAACACGGCCCGCGGCGGCGCCGACGCGCTCACCTACCTGTCGAGCGCGATCCCTTCGGACGCCGGCTCGCTCGAGCGTACGATCCTGGCTCTGCGCGCCGGGGGTGTCTCGGTTACCGATGTCGGCGGCCGGAACTTGCTGGCCGAGCTCGAGCGCGACATCGGACGCAACGGGTCGGTGTCCGATCAAGTCAACCTCACTGCCTTCGCCGTCCTGGCGCTGCGGGCTGCGGGTGCCTCGGTACCTTTGCCGATGCTCCGGTGGATTGTGCGCCAGGAGGACCAGGACGGCGGCTTTAACTTCTCTACCGCGGGCGGGATCAGCGATCTCGACGACACCGGCGCGGCGCTCGAGGCACTCGCGGGCGATGAGCGGCCGGGGGCGGTGCGGGCGCGCGCTCGCGCGATCCGCTTCATTCGCCGCCAGCAGAACTCCGATGGGGGGTTTCCGGAGCAGAGCGGGGGGCTCTCGAACGCCCAGTCGACATCGTTCGCGGTGCAGGGGCTGATCGCCTCGGGGTTCCCACTGACCTCGCTTCGCCGCTCGCCGCTCGGGTACCTGAGCTCCCTGATCGCCCCCGACGGCCATGTGCGGTACTCCAACTCCTCCGACCAGACGCCGGTGTGGGTGACCGGCCAGGCGCTGATGGCCCTTGCTCAGAAGCCTTTGCCACTCGCGGCGGTGGCCGGGGGGACGCGCCCGGTCGGAGGCACTCACCACCGCCGCAGCGCCTCGTCTCGACACCGGCGGGGTCGCCATCGGCACAGGGGACGCCACCGCCTCCCGGCGGCAGCGAGATCCCAACCAGCTGCGCTCACAGCGCTGACCGCCGACGCTGGAGTGCTCGCCGCGCTCGCACTGGCGCCCGCCGGGCTGGGCTGAGAACAGCCCAGCAGGTACCCTCCCCGCCTCATGCAGATCGGCGTCCCCAAAGAGACGGTCGCCGGCGAGCGGCGCGTAGCGCTCGTCCCGGAGGTGGTGGGTAAGCTCGCCGCCTCCTCAGCGGAGGTGATCGTCGAGCACGGCGCGGGGGAGGGGGCGCTGATACCCGACGATCAGTTCGACGAGGCGGGCGCCACGGTATCGACTGAGCTCGGGGCGATCTTTTCGGCGGACGTCCTGGTGAAGGTCGCTGCACCGAGCCCGGAGGAGACCGAGCACCTGAAGCCGGACGGCGTTCTGATCGGTTTTCTTGCGCCGCTGACCAATGCGGATGGGATACGGGCGATCGCTCGCACCGGCGTGACCAGCTTCGCGATGGAGGCGATCCCGCGGATCAGCCGCGCCCAGTCGATGGATGCGCTGTCCAGTCAGGCGAACATCGCCGGCTACCGCGCGGCGCTGATTGGCGCCCAGGAGCTTGGCCGCTTCTTCCCGATGCTGATGACCGCAGCGGGAACGATCCGCCCCGCGACGGTATTGATCCTGGGCGCGGGGGTGGCCGGGCTCCAGGCGATCGCGACAGCGCGGCGGTTGGGGGCTGTCGTGCAGGGATTCGATGTGCGTGCCGCGGTCAAGGAGCAGGTGCAGTCGCTCGGCGCGACGTTCCTCGAGTTCGATCTGGGGGGAGACCTGGAGGGCGCGGGCGGCTACGCGAAGGAGCTGACGCCCGAGCAGCAGGCACGCCAGCAGGAGCTGATGGCCGAAGCGATCGGCAAGGTCGACGTGGTGATCACCACCGCGCTGGTGCCGGGACGCCGCGCGCCGGTGCTGGTGACCGCGGACGCGGTGCGCAGGATGAAGCCGGGCTCGGTCGTGGTCGACATCGCCGCCGAGGCGGGCGGCAACTGCGAGCTGACCGAGCCGGGAAAGGTCGTCATCAAGTACGGCGTCCAGATCCACGGAGTGACCAACCCGGCCGGCATGGTCCCGGCCGTCTCCTCGGAGCTCCTGGCCAAGAACATGACCAACCTGCTCGCGCTGCTGGTGAAGGACGGCGAGCTCGCCGTGAACTTCGAGGACGAGATCGTCATCGGCTCCTGCATAACGAGAGATGGAGAGATCGTCCACGAGCCCACCCGCAAGGCGATGGGAGCGAAGGTGGCCTAGTGAACCCTCAGCTGCTGACCAACGTGACGATCCTGGTCCTCGCCGCCTTCGTCGGTTTCGAGGTGATCTCCAAAGTGCCCACGACGCTGCACACGCCACTGATGTCGGGCACCAACGCGATTCACGGGATCGTCATCGTCGGCGGCCTGCTGACCGTGGGCGCGCTGGCCGGCGGCTGGGTCGGCACCGTGCTAGTAACCGTCGCCGTGATCTTCTTGACCATCATTGTCGTCGGCGGCTTCCTGGTC
>CATPAX010000082.1 GCA_955652215.1 uncultured Solirubrobacteraceae bacterium
CCTCTGACCAAAGGAGTGACGTGAAGATCAAACGCTGCCCACTCGGGCTGGGCGCGATCGTGCTGATCGCGGGGCTCACGATGCCCGCGGGTGCATCTGCGCACGCGCGGGTCAGCCCGCCGGTGTCAGTCGCCGGCAAGCTCCAGCTCTACAGCCTCGCGGTACCCACCGAGAAGAGCGGCGTTACCACGGCCAAGGTCGTGATGACAGTGCCCGCGGGCTTCGGCATCGACTCGTTCGCCCCGCCCCCGCCCGGCTGGACGATGCATGTGCAGCAGACCGGATCAGGCAACAGTGCGGTCTTCACCAAGGTCACCTGGACCGGCGGCAGCACCCCGACCGGTGAGGACTCGCTGTTTCAGTTCCTGGCCCAGCCCAGCTCGACCGGCACGTACACCTTCCAGGTCCAGCAGACCTACTCCGACGGCTCCATCGTCGATTGGGTGGGGCCCGAGTCATCGGCGTCGCTGGCTCCGACGATCCAGGCAGCAAGCTCGCTCGGCGGCGGGGGTGGCATCTCGGTGCTGACGATCATCGCCCTGGTGGCCGGGGTGCTCGGGCTGGTGGCCGGTGGCTTCGCGCTGATCGACAGATCAGGAGGGAGGGAGCTCGCGTGAGACGGAGGCGCCTGGCTGCCCTTATCGGCACCGTTGCAGTGACGCTTCTCGCGCTGCCTTCGGGCGCGTACGCGCACGCGTACCTGATCGAGACGCTGCCCGCCGCGAGCGTCGTGCTCAATGCTCCTCCCCGAGACATCCAGCTGACCTACGACGAGGCGGTCGAGCCGCAGTTCGCAATCATCTCGGTGACCAACGCCGCCGGTATACAGGAGACCACCGGGCCGGCGCATCGATCGCCCGGCAACCCCGACACGCTGGTAGTGCCTGTTCGCCCCGGCCTGCCTGAGGGGTGGTACTTGATCTACTGGCGCGCGATCTCGGTCGACGGCCATCCGGTGCAGGGGGCGTTCACGTACGCCATCGGCCCCAATCCGGGCCCGGCGCCACAGTTCCGGGTCCCGAGCATCTCGGCCACCGCCGTGACCCCCGGGCTCTTGGTCACGCGCTGGGTGATGTTTCTATCGGTGATGAGCGCAATCGGCTTGTTTGTGCTCCGGATCCTGATCGCTCGCCCGGTCGCGAGGCGCGCGCCCGGCACGAGCCTGCGAGCGCTGACCGTGGCGTTCGCCGTCGCGGCGGTGGTCGGGCTCCTGGCGATCCCCGTGTATCTCGAGTTCTCGACGGCGAACGACACACTTCGGTCGGTGCTCGACGTCGCGAGCCTCGTGCCCCTGTTCCGGGTGACTGCATTCGGCGGGGCGATCGTCGATCTCGAGTTGTGCTTCGCGCTGTTCTGTATCGCGGCTGGGGTATCTCTGTGGGTGGATCGCCCCGAGCGCGAGCGGCGCTCGGTCGCCGAGCTGGCCGCGGTGACCGGCGCGCTCCTCGCCGCCGCCGCGGTGCTGGTGATCCCCGGCACTTCCGGGCACGCCGTACAGACCTCCCCCAGGGGGCTGACCCTCCTGTTCGACTCGCTTCACATGCTCGCGGGCTCTGTGTGGCTCGGGGGACTGATCGGTCTGCTCATCTTCCTGGGGAGCGCTCCGGCCGGGTTGCGGGTCCGGGGCCTTTCGGTAGTCGTGCCGCGCTTCTCGAACGTGGCGTTTGCGGCGGTACTGCTGCTCGGCGCGACGGGGATCGGGGAGGCGGTGGACCACATGCCGGCTGTGAACGCCCTGTGGGAGACGGGCTACGGGGTGGCGATTCTGGTCAAGGCCGGACTGCTCGGAGGGGCGATCGCGATCGCATCGGGAAACCTGCTGCGCTCGAAGCCGCGGCTCGCGGCCGCCAGTGAGCGCCCCGAGCTGGGCGACGGCGCGGCCAGGCTGCTGGGACGGCTCGTCAGTGCTGAGGTCGTGGTCGTGGCCGGAGCGGTGTTCACCGCGGCCCTGCTCTCGAGCCTCGCCCCGCCGCCGCCGGCATTCGCGCTCGAGAACTCCGCGATCGCAAGCGTCGGACCCGGGCGGGTCGCGAAGACTGTCAACCGCGCGGGATATGAGCTGCAGGTCCTTGTATCGCCGAACAAGGCAGCGGCGCCCGACTCGTTCGCCCTTCGGATCACCAGGGGCGGGAAGCCCGTGGTCGGCGCGAACGTGACCCTCGCCTTCAACCATCTGGAGATGCAGATGCCTCAGCAGGAGTATCAGCTGACCGAGGTTCGTCCCGGTGTGTACACACGCGCTGCCCCAGCGCTGGTGATGGTCGGAAAGTGGGGGCTGACATTCCAGATCAGCCCCCGCAACGGTCCGCCGTTCACCGCGCTGATCGTCGACGAGGCCAGCGGATGATGAGCCGCGCGATTGCTCTCAAGCTGCTCGGAGCCCTGTTCGCTCTTGCCTGTGGCGTGGCCGCAGTCGTCGTCGCTATCCTGCTGATCAGGGGCGCCCTCGCCTAGTCGTCTGCCCAGTATCGCGTATGGCCTCTCGCACCAGGCAAAAGGAAGAAGCACGCCAGCGGCGGATCGCTGCCGAGCAGGCACGGCTGGAACGCTCGAGGCGTGACCGGCGGGTGCGGATCCTCGGGGGTACGCTCCTCGGCGCGCTGGCGATCGTCGCCGTGCTGATCGCGTTCTCAGTTGGCGGCAGCTCCAAACCGGCGCCCCAGCCGAACTCCCCGCAGGCCAAGAACGTCGCCTCCACCGTCAACTCGCTGATAGGTGGAATCCCCCAGACCGGCAATCGGCTCGGCTCCCCCACCGCCCCCGTCACGGTGACCGAGTTCGGGGACCTGGAGTGCCCGATCTGCCAGACGTTTGCCCTGGGCGCCGAGAGCTCCCTGATCTCCCACGAGGTCCGCGCCGGAAAGGTGAAGGTCGTCTACCGGTCCCTGTGCACGGCGACCTGCAATGGGCCAGGACAATCAACGTTCACCACTCAGCAGACGGCCGCGGTTGCGGCCGGCAAGCAGAACCTCGAGTGGAACTACATCCTCCTCTTCTACCACCTCCAGGGCCAGGAGAACACGGGGTATGTCACCTCCACGTACCTCAACGGCCTCGCCCGCCTCGTTCCCGGACTCAACTTCTCGCAATGGCAGTCAGACAGCACCTCCTCCGCCTTGGCCAGCCAGGTGACGCAGGATCAGCAGACCGCAGCGTCGAACGGGTGGACCTCGACACCGACGATCTACGTGTCAGGACCCAAGGGCCAGACCCAGGCGGTCCAGGCCGCGCTCCCCTATAGCGACTTGCAGAAGGCGATCCAGGCCGTCTCGTGACCCTGCGTCGCGTGATGATCGGCCTGGCAGTCATCGGGGTCGCCGTCGCGACATATCTCACCTACATCCACTACGCCGGCATCAACCCGGCGTGCACCGCCGGCCAGTCGTGCATCAAGGTGCAGACGTCGGTGTGGTCGAAGGTCGCAGGGGTCCCGGTGGCCCTCCTCGGGCTGATTGGTTACATCGGAATCCTCGGCAGCCTGCTGGCCCCCGACCGCGAGGAGACGCGCGTCGCGACCCTCGGCTTGACCCTGATCGGGTTCGCGTTCAGTGGCTACCTGACCTACCGCGAGCTGTTCTCGATTCACGCGATCTGCGAATGGTGCGTCTCGAGCGCGGTGATCCTGACGATCCTGTTCATCTGCGCGATCACCCGCTACCTGCGCGCCCCCGAGGGCACAGAGCCGGCACTGCTCGAACCATCGGCCCAGAACGGCACGGGAGCACCTAGGCGCAAGGCCGCCAAGGGCGCGTACTGACCACGGCCGGGCGCTTACCTGGATCGTCCACTCTCTCGCCTCCGAGCCCACAGCTCGACCCGCAGTGTGCGCGGATCAAGCGCCGTCTGATCGATCTTGCGCCAATAAGGCAGCAAATCGATCACGCGCCTCGGTTTCTCACCCCCGGGCGGCCCAGACATACCGGCTCGCGCCCGTGACGTGCATCTGATATATCACCAGCGGGTGAGCGCAACGCCGGACAGCACGCGGCAGCTTCCGCAGTCGAAGCGGGTCGTGATCATCGGGGCGGGGATCGTGGGCAACAGCCTGGCCTACCACCTCACCCGACTCGGGGAGACCGACGTGATGCTGATCGACAAGGGACCGCTGCCAAACC
>CATPAX010000083.1 GCA_955652215.1 uncultured Solirubrobacteraceae bacterium
CAGCTCGACCATCACCCCCGCCAGCGCTTGCATGCGCTCGCCGTGGAAGGCCGGAAGCATCAGCTTGCGTTGCTCGAGATGGGGTGCCTCGTCGAGCAGGATCACCGAGTTGCGACCGACCAGCGGCTCGAGGACCCGCGCTCCCTCGCCCGGATGCAGCACATCCGGAGCGGCGGTGAACACCTCCTTGATGTCATCGGGGTCGCTGAGCAGGACAAACGGCGGCTGGAACGGGAGCTGGGCCGTGAACCGCTTGCCGTACCGGGCTCGGGCGCGGAGCAGGGTCGCGCTCGGTCGCTTCCACACTCCCAGGAGCTGGAATGCGCTGGGCGCCCGGGGGCCCGGAGGAAGCCCCGCCCGAAGCTTGTGGTTCTCGATAGCTCGGATACGCATCGCCGCCTAGGTCTTACTCCCTTTGGCCCTCATGTGTGTGAGATGGCTCACTCATTCGGCGAGGCCGGAAACTCAGTGCACTTGCGGACCGCTGAGAGGAGCAGGATGATCGGCGGTGTGAACATCGTCGCGGTCATGATCCAAAGGCTCGCACGCACACCGAAGGCGGTGGCAAGGATCCCCGCGAGGATCGCCCCAACAGGAATGACTCCGTAGTTCAGGAGCTGCGAGCTCGTGATCACGCGTCCCAGCAGCCCGCGCGGGCAATAGAGCTGGCGCCAGCTTCCCTTGATCACGTTTCCGGCAACGACGCCGGCGCCCACCGCCAAGCCGCCCGTGACGAACAGCGCAACCCGCGGCCCAGGCGCGGTGAGCGGGATCAGCAGCGCCGCAGCGGGCGCGACGATCTCGCAGATCAGATAACCCCGTGCCGAGCCGAAACGGCGGGCGATGCCCGTAGCGCTCGCGGCGCCGATCACTCCACCGACGCTGGCCAGCGCGATCAGAACGCCGACGAGGCCCGGGGTGATGCCGACAGTCCGCACCAGGAACACGATCAAGATCGACTGGTAGCCGACAAGTCCGAGGTTGCTGATCGCCCCTGCGATGGTGAGTGGCCTGAGGAAGGGGTCGCGGGTCACGAAGCGCAAGCCCTCTGCGATCTCGTGACGGAGCGCGGGACGGCTCCGAGCCGGGTCCGTGCGAGGCTCGCGGTCACGGATCGACAGCAGGCACAGAGCCGAGACGAGAAAGCTCGCAGCGTCGACCATCATCCCGCTCACGACTCCGACTGCTGCCGCAAGTGCACCTGCGATGCCCGGGCCTGCCACCTGTGAGGCAGCTTCGCTGCCCTGCATGATCGCGTTCGCTGGCGCGAGCTGCCGCTCGTGCACCAGGGAGGGCAGGTATACGTTGTAGGCGGTCTGGAAGAAGACGCTTGCCGCGCCCCCCAGAACAGCCACGATCAGCAGCTGCGCGATCGTCAGTACGCCCAGCCAAGCGGCGATTGGGACGCTGGCGAACAGCACCAGCGACACCCCGTCTGCGATCAGCATCACCCACCGGCGAGAAAGCCTGTCCACCCACGCTCCGACGGGCAAGCCGATCAGGAGCCAGGGGAGCCAGGCTGCGGCGGCAAGTGAGCTGACCACGAGCGCGCCGGCGTGAACCGTTACCACCGCGATGAGCGGAAGGGCCACCGTCGAGACGCTGCTGCCGAGCTTGCTGACCGTCTCCCCGAACCAGAACAGGCGAAAGTCACGGTGAGATAGAACGCCACGCCACAATCGCGACGGGGCGCCGTGGCCCGACGTGAGCTCGCGGACGCTCACGGCTGTCCCGGCACGCCGATCGCGAACACGAACACCGGATCCCGGCCCTGTCCGTCATCGGGGACCTCACGACCCACCCAGCGATCCAGCAGCTCGTTCATCTGGCCGGCGAGCTCCGCGAGCTCGGCTGGTGTCAGCCGTAGCCAATGGCTTGTCGTAAAGGCCCCTTCGCTCCAGGCCTCGCGCTCGGACTCGCTGGCAGCAAACCACTGTCGGGCGACGTCCATGTGATGCTCGAGCGTCAGGCGTTGCGCCGCATCCGCCACCGCGGCTGACGCAGCGTCCTCGCGAAAGTCATTCGTCGACCACTGCAGATTCGCGGAGACCAAGCGCCACCACCGCTCCCGCCGGTCGCGGGCGAGCTCGGGCGCGTGCTCGACCAGATCGGCAGCATCGAGCACCCGCAGGTGATGGCTGATGTTGGCCACAGCTTGGTCGGTGTGGCGGGCGAGCGCTGTTGCCGTCGACGGGCCATTGACTTTCAGCACGTCCAACAGGCGGCGGCGCAGAGGGTGCGCCATCGCCGCAAGCACTCGAGAGTCGGTGATTCGGCGGACGTCGCGAGAAGTGGGCATGCCGAGAGATTACCCCATTCGCAAGAGTTATTGCGCAAGAGTTCTTAACTTTCTTCCGCTCTGAGGAAACCGGTCAGCCGAGCTGCTGCTGGCCGCTCTCGATCGACAGCAGCAGGCGCTTGCGATCCAGGCCGCCGGTGTACCCACCCAGGCCACCGTCGGCATGAAGGATGCGGTGGCACGGAAGCACGATCGGGATGGGGTTCGCGCCAAGCGCGTTACCCGCCGCGCGGGCGCCTTTCGGGCTCCCGGCCTCGGCGGCCACCTGCCTGTAGGTGGAAACCGATCCATAGGGCACGCGCGCCGTGGCGGACAGGATCCGCCGGCCGAAGTCGCTGATCAGCTGCCAGTCGAGCGAGACCTCGAACCGGCGGCGCGCTCCGGCGAAGTACTGATCGAGCTCGCGCCTGGGCTGATCGAGCTTGCGCGCTGAGCGGAGGACGCGCGGGGAGACCCGGCGGGAGAGCTCCTCGAGCACTTCCTGCTCGCCGGCATCGATGTACGCGAGGCGGACCAAGCCCCGCGGAGTCGACGCCACAAGCAGGGGACCAGCGGGCGAGTCGAGCGTCGCATAGGCGACATCGAGCAGTCCTGCGGCGGCGGCGGCCTCGCCCAGATCGGGCAGTTGTGTCACGGCCTGCGGCGCAGTCTGCGCCAGCATGCTCCCGAGTCGATCTTCTGTGTTCATGTTCGGTACTCCCTTCGCAGTCGCGTGAGGCCCTCGTGGACGTTCCGGCGGGCGGCCTCCTCGCTGGTTCCCATCGCTGCCGAGATCTCCGAGTAGGCGGAGTCGGTGACGAAGCGCATCGTCACGGCGGTCCGCTGCTTGGCGGGGAGCTCGCGTACCGAGGCCCAGAGATCGGCGTCGGGCTGCTCGTAGCGGTCGAAGACCGGTCGCTCCGGCAGCTCGGGGCCGGTAGGCACCACCCGCCGGCTCGAGCGCGCGAAATCGATCGCTTTCCGGTGCGCGATCGTGAACAGCCAGCCACGCAGGTTCGACGAGTCCCGCAGCATGGGGTACGCGCGGAGCGCAGACAGCCACGTCTCCTGGTAGCAGTCGTCCGCGTCGACGCGGCCGACCGTCGCGATCAGGAAGCGGTGAACGTCGCGTCCGTGCGCGTCGAGCAGCTGCTGAAACGGTGGAAGCGTCACTGCAGAAGAAACGTACGGCTTGGCCAAAGCGTGAGACATCGTCCTTGAAAAAGGTGCGGTCAGGCCCAGGCGTGCCACGCCGCCCTTGAAAGTCGGCGCTCACGGCTTGAACGAAGTCGCGTTGCGCTATACAAACCAGCTATGGCTCGCGCAATTTGGTCAGGAGCGATCAGCTTTGGGCTCGTGAACGTGCCGATCAAGCTCTACAGCGCCACGTCGCCCAAGTCGGTGCGCTTCCACCAGCTCTCCAGTAAGACCGGGGCCCGTATCCGCCAGAAGCGTGTCGACCCGACTACCGACGAGGAAGTCGCGTACGAGGACATCGTCAAGGGGTACGAGATCACCCCGGACCGGTACGTGACGATCGAGCCCGAGGAGCTCGAGGCGCTCGATCCGAAGGCGACGCGAACGATCGACATCGAAGAGTTCGTCGACCTGCCCGACATCGATCCGATCTATTTCGACCACTCTTACTACCTGGCCCCCACCGCCGGCGGCGCCAAGGCATACCGCTTGCTCCTCGACGCGATGCGAGAGGCTGGGAAAGTCGGAATCGGCAAGGTGGTGCTGCGCTCCAAGCAGCAGCTGTGCGCGCTGCGCCCCACGGGCGGGGTGCTGACGCTGACCACGATGCTGTTCGGCGACGAAGTGCTCGCGCCCGACCGCCTGGACGAGCTCGACGCGATCGGCGAGGCCGAGGCGACGGACCGTGAGCTCGCGATGGCCCAGCAGCTGATCGACACGCTGTCGGCTGATTTCGAGCCGGA
>CATPAX010000084.1 GCA_955652215.1 uncultured Solirubrobacteraceae bacterium
CGGAACGGCCGCGCTGCTCGACGATCGGGAGCTGCACGAGTGGCTGCGCGGAGCCCACCAGACCTCAATGTGGACGACGGCTGTGTGCACCGGCTCGCTCCTCCTCGGCGCTGCCGGACTGCTGCAGGGCAAGCGCGCAACAACGTACTGGCGCAGAATCGACCGGCTGCGCGAATACGGCGCCGAGCCCGTGAAAGAGCGGTTCGTATTCGACGGCCGCATCGTTACCGCCGCAGGGGTATCGGCGGGTATTGACATGGCGCTGGCCCTCGCTGCCCGGATCGCCGGCGAGGACACAGCCAAGGCAATCCAGCTTGCGATCGAGTACGACCCCCAGCCACCATTTGACTGCGGGTCGCCAGACAAGGCCCCCGAGTCGATTCACAGGGCGCTCGCGGACCTCGATCGCGGTCTGGCTCCGGCGAGCTAGTGTCCCGAGCCGGCGCTGGTGGCGCTCTCGAGGTCGAGGCGCCGCTCCCGGGCGGCGCGGACCGCGCCGGAGTGACCGAGCTCCTCGAGCTCACCATGCAGCTCCCTGATGCGCTCGAGGATGTAGTCGGCGGCCTGCTGCTGCTGCTCGCGGTTGCTGTGCTCGACCGGTTCGAACCGAAACGGCGCTCCGTAGCTGACGGTGACGCGCGGAAACCGCAAGCGCTTCCAGTTACGGACGCGGTGCGATCCGAGGATCGCCACGGGAACCACCGGCGCGCCTGATTCGATCGCCAGGCGGCCGATGCCAGGGCGTGCCTCAGAGCCCACGGTTCCCGTTCGAGATCGCCCCCCTTCGCAGTACATGACGACCGGACCGCCGCGGTCGAGGATCGCGAACGCAGTCGTGAACGCATCCCCGTCCTGGTAGCCGCGACGCACCGGGAACACCCCGCCATGACCGAACACGTATGCCCCGATGCCCTTGAACAGCTGCGACTTCGCCATGAACTGAACGCGCCGGCGGATGAACGCCCCGACGAAGAAGTGGTCCATGAACGAGGCGTGGTTTGGCGCGAGGATCACAGCTCCGTTGGGAACGTTCTCGCTTCCCACTCCCCGCGCTCTGAACACAAGCAGCGAATACAGCACGACGGCCAGCCGTACGGCCTCATAGACCCACTCCGGCCCGCGCCGACGCGTGCGCTCATGGAACTGGTCGAAGTACTCCTTCGGACGCGGGTCCTTGTAGACCTGCGGCCTGATCTCGACGTCTGGGGGCACTGCTCAGGAATACCCCCGGCGCGCCCGGAGGTGACGGGCGCGCCGATGCCATCCGATCAGTGCTCGCAGCGGCGGCTAACCGCTGACGTTGAGCACCAGGGCCGGCTTCTCGATCGCGTGGTCATCGCTGATCGGCACCACAGCGTTGCCGATCGCGAAGAATTCGATCACATGCGAGCCCCAGCCATGGCTGCGCTCGACGATCCGAGCGCCGACCACACCCTCGGCCTGGAGCTCAGTGGACTCGGTCTGCATCCGCTCCATGGCCAGCTCGCGTGCCTCGTACAGGGCCTGGGTGTAGGTGACCATCTCCTGGTTACGCCCGATCTGCTTGAAAGACGCGCGGAGTCCCTGATGGGCCACGTGGTAGACGCAGTTGCCCATCACCATTCCCACCGGCCGGTAACCGACTCGCAGCAGCGTCGAGAACTCCTGTCCGCTCAGATCCGAGGTGAATGGCCTGCCGTTCGGGGCCCGGTGAAGCTCGCCGCCGCGGTGCTTGACGGCGGTGCCGACAGCAATGAACTCAGCCAGGTCCGCTCCCCAGTCGTAGCGGCCGATATCGAGCCGTACGCCGACCACTCCATCGGCTCCGAGCTGATCGGCCTCCTCTTCCATGCGCGTCATCGCGAGGTCGCGGGCGTGATACATCGCCTGAGTCAGGACACCCATCTCCTGGTTCTGGTTCCAGTTGGCCTGCTGGAAGCCGATGTGGTAGATCGAGCTGCCGAGGACCAGACCCAGTGGGTCAAAGCCAGCCTCCTTGACGAGCAGGAACTCGTTGATCGAGAGGTCGCTGGTGAAGTGACCCTGACTGACCTCCTGCTTCATCCGCGCGATGCGCTCGCGGCCGGACTCCGGGATCCCGGCTAGTCCCGCCTGATAGGCGTCGGCGTGCGGGGCCTCCGCGGGAGCCACCCGCTCATTCGCCACTGCGACCTCGGGCGCGGGCTGCTGCTGGTCGTCATCGCGCTTCAAGAAACCCATATCTCTCTCCTGTTCGGTCTGTGTCGCAAGTCATGAATTGGCCTTCACTCGAGTCGCATTCGTGACTCACGCCACTAAGTGCCCTCGATCAGCAGGCGCTCGAGCGCCTGCCGCGTCTTCTGATTGCGCTGGGCTTCCGCGGCGAGAGCTGCGCCCAATGCATCAAGCCAATCTTCGACCTCAATCGCCTCTGTCTTGAGCACGATCCCGCCTGACACTCGCGCCCGCCTCGCCTCCAGGACGTCGCGATCGCCGCGCACCAGCTCGAGTCGCTGGTCGCCCAGATGGACCGAGAGCATGCGCACTTGCTTCGGACCCAGGAGGCCCTGCCTTCCGAACTTCACCGAGACCCTGCCCGGCAGGATGTCGGCGAGCTTGGACGCCAGACTCCCGACGAACGTAAGCGTGTCGGTGGAGTCGACCCGCAGCGATGCCGCGAGCAGGTCGAGGTCGAAGCTCGAGCCCTCCGTTTCCACGCCCTCAGAGGCTACTGCGGCCCGCGGGTCCCCACCCCGCCGACCCGGATGGTTTGCGGTCGCGAGGTCAGGGAACGCTCAAGATGATGAGCACTCATACAGACACCCACTCAGTTCCCACCCTTGCACTGCACGACGGCCACCGGATACCGCAGCTCGGCTTCGGCGTCTTCCAGGTCCCTCCTGGAAGCACGGCCGACATCGTTCTGCGCGCGCTGCGCACCGGATACCGCTCGATCGACACGGCGGCGGCCTACGGGAACGAAGCCGGAGTCGGAGAGGCGATCTCCGCCAGCGGCATCCCTCGCGACGAGCTGTTCATCACGACCAAGCTCGCCAACGACGACCACGGTCGCGACCGGGCGCATCGCGCACTGCACCAGAGCCTGGAGCGCCTCGGCCAGGACTACGTTGACCTGTACCTGATCCACTGGCCGGTCCCTGCTCGTGATCTGTATGCGGGCACCTGGGAAGCGCTGATCGAGCTCAAGGAAGAGGGCCTGGTCCGGTCGATCGGCGTCTCGAACTTCCTGCCCGAGCACATCGAGCGGATAGCCGACGCGACGCACGTCACGCCCGTCATCAACCAGATCGAGCTTCACCCCCGCTTTCAGCAGCCGGAACTGCGGCGCTGGCATGAGCAGCACGGCATCCTGACCGAAGCCTGGAGCCCGCTCGGGCAGGGCAGCATCCTCGACGACCGCGTGATCGAGCGGGTCGCCTTGGAGCATCAACGGACACCCGCCCAGGTCATCCTCCGCTGGCATCTGCAGCTCGGCAACGTGGTGATCCCGAAGTCCGTCACCCCGAAGCGGATCGAGGAGAACTTCCACCTGTTCGATTTCGAGCTCTCCGAAGAAGACGTGGAAGCGATCAGCCAGCTCGAGACCGGCGGGCGCATCGGCGGAGACCCGGCCACCTTTTCCTAACGCTGACCGAGACAGAGTGCTCCCGCCGGGCCCGGAATATGCTTCCGCCAGCCCGCGAGCAGAGGAGCGCCATTGCCTGAGGTCGAGGCTCACATCACCGGCACCGTCTGGAAGATCGAAGTCGAGGTAGGCGACAACGTCGCGGAGGGCGACACGGTCGTGATCCTCGAGTCGATGAAGATGGAGATGCCGGTCGAAGCAGAAGATCCTGGAGTGGTCACAGAGATCCGCTGCGAGGAGGGCCAGTCCGTGTCCGAGGGCGACACGCTCGTTGTCCTCGAGTAGGCGGCAGATAGCACGCGGCCGGCCGCTGGTCGCCGCGCAATGACAGAGCCAGGCGAGGGCGCCACGGGAGGCGGTCAGCTGATCGTCGAGGAGCCCGCGCCCGGCGTGGCCAGACTAACGATCTTCAATCCCGGCAAGCGGGGTGCGCTCGATCACGCGATCCTCGACGCGTTCGCTCGCCTGATGCCCGAGCTCGACGCTCGGTGCGTGCTCGTAACGGGAGTCGCCGACACCTTCTCGGCGGGATACGACATTGGCAACCTCTCCGACGGGGTGCTCGAGAGCGAGGCCGAGAAGCTAGTCGCGCACCCGTTCACGGAAGCAATCGAGGCGATCGCCGCGTATCCGTTCCCCACGATCGCGTCGCTCAACGGCCACGCGATCGGCGGCGGACTCGAGCTGGCGCTTGCCTGCGATCTGCGGATCGCAGCGGCGAGAGTTCTGGTGGCGATGCCGCCAGGGAAGCTCGGACTCGTCTACTCACATACCGGGATCGGCAAGTTCATCGAGGTGATCGGAGCGGCCCGCACCCGCGAGCTGTTCCTGGCCGGAAGCCGGATCGACGCCGCCACGGCAATGTCGTGGGGCCTGGTCAACCGCCTCGCGGAGGCAGAACATCTGACCCAGCGCGCGCTCGATTGGGCCAAGGCGATCGCCGCCGACGCTCCCCTCGCCCAGCGAGGCAATAAGCGCATGATCGACGCGGTTCTCGCCGCCCGCGGCCAGCTCGACCAGGGCACCGAGCGCGCGCTGATCGAACTGCGCGAGGCCTGCTTTCGCTCCGAGGACTTCCGTGAGGGAGTCCGCGCTTTCGCCGAGAAGCGCGCCCCGCGGTGGCAAGGGCGATAGACCGGAAACGAAAAAAGAGCCATATAGGGAGTTCTCTGAGCTTCTGGACGTCGATCGGGTCAGCGGTCGTCCGGCCAGCGGCTTATCGTCCCGCGCGTGCCGCCGCTGATCAGCCGAGAGCAGGCCCTTCGGCTCGGAGAACTCGAGGACCGCGCCGAGATCGAGGCGCTGGTCGAGCGGGCATGGGAGGCTCGCCAAGAGCAGTTCGCCGACGCAACGGACATGTGCTCCCTGGTCAACGCGAAATCGGGCGGCTGTGCGGAGGACTGTGGCTTCTGTGCCCAGTCGAAATACGCCGAGGCGGACACCCCGATGCACGCGATGATGGAGCCCGAGCAGATGCTCGAGCATGCTCGTGCGGCGGAGGCGGCCGGAGCTCACAGGTTCTGCATGGTCACCCAGGGCCAGGGTCTCTCGCGCCGCGACTTCGAGAAGATCCTGACTGGGGCGCGCCTCGTCGCTGAGAACACGTCGCTCAAGCGCTGCGTCTCGATTGGCCACGTGAATGCCGACCGCGCCAAGGCGCTCAAGGACGCCGGGGTGCAGCGGGTTCATCACAACGTCGAGACCGCCGAGTCCTACTACCCCGAGGTCTCGACGACCGTCCGCTACGGGGCCCGCCTGCGAGCGATCGATGCAGCGCGGGACGCAGGGCTCGAGACCTGCGTAGGAGGGATCCTGAATCTCGGGGAGAGTCGCGAGCAGCGGGTTGAGATGGCGTTCGAGCTGGCTGAGATCAATCCGACCAGCGTGCCGATCAACCTCCTGAACCCGCGTCCCGGAACGAAGTTCGGCGACCGCGAGACGATGGACCCGTGGGAGGCGATCAAGTGGATCGCGATCTTCCGCCTGATCCTCCCCGAGGCACTGTTCCGGTTGTGCGGCGGGCGGGTTGAGAATTTGGGTGAGTTCCAGCAGACCGCGGTCAAGGCTGGGCTCAACGGGGTGATGATGGGGAACTTCCTGACCACACTCGGGAACACGCCCGACGAGGACCGATCGATGTTCGAGGGGCTGGGGCTGAACGTCGCCCGCCAGCCCGACAACGGCTCGAACCCACGCCCGGACAACCGCTCGGGATGGCTGCAGGGCGAGACGCCCGATGCAGTCAACGAGACGCTGCGACGGGCGGAGCCCGCCGCTGAGCTGACAGTGAGGTTGTGGGATCCCTCAGTGCAGCTGCGAAAGCGCCGCAAGCGTTTTGTTCCACCGCGCCCGGATGGTGCGCCAGACACAAGGAGGGGCAGCGTCGGATGATCGAGATCGACACGCGGCTGCAGGAGCTCAAGGCGACGGGACTGGACCATCGCATCCGCCGGATCAGCGGTCCTCAGGGTCCACACGTGCTGCTCGACGGCAAGCCTGTGCTGTTGCTCTGCTCGAACAACTATCTCGGGCTCGCAGACCATCCTCGGGTTCGTGCGGCGGCGGCGGACGCAGCGATGCGCTGGGGCGTCGGGACCGGCGCTTCGCGACCTGTCTCGGGCACGATGACGATCCATCGGCGGCTCGAGGAGCACCTCGCCGAGTTCGAGAACCGCGATAGCGCGCTCCTGTTCGGGTCGGGCTTCCTGGCCAAGACGGGCGTGATCGCCGCATTGGCCCGCGCCGGCGATGTCGTCTTCTGCGACGAACTGAGCCACGCTTCGATCATCGACGGCTGCGCCCTGTCGCGGGCAGAGGTGTTCGTCTACGACCACCTCGACTCCGAGCACCTAGCGTGGGGGCTCGAGCAGTCGGAGGGTCGGGGAGCGCTCATCGCCACCGACAGCGTGTTCTCGGTCGACGGCGACATCGCGCCACTGACCGAGATCGTCGAGCTGGCCGAGCGCCACCGGGTGCGCGTTCTGGTCGACGAGAGCCATGGCATCGGGACGCTTGGCCCGGGCGGCCGAGGCGCGCTCGCGGAGCTCGGGCTCGACGGGGAGATCGACGTGATCGTCGGGACGCTCGGAAACGCGCTCGGTTCTTACGGCGCATTCGTAGCGTGCGACCGAGCTATGTCGAACTACCTGCTGAACGCCGCCCGGACGTTGCTCTACTCGACGGCACCGTCACCGCCGGCGGTCGCCGGCGCGCACGCGGCCCTGGAGCTGATCGAGGAGCGCCCGCAGCTGGTCCAGCGACTTGACGGCGCGGCCACGGCGCTGCGCTCCGAGCTCGAGCGGGAGGGATTCGATACCGGCAGCACGCGTACCCAGATCGTCTCGCTGCCGGTCGGCGATCCACGCCTGGCGCTCCGGATCTGCGAGTCGGCGCTGATTCGCGGCGTCTTCGCCCAGGC
>CATPAX010000085.1 GCA_955652215.1 uncultured Solirubrobacteraceae bacterium
CGAACCCGTTCGTCGCTCGAGGGCAGGAATCGCAACAGCGGGACCAGGAGCGTCGATGCGTCGAGGGCATCCGTCTCGTAGTGCTGGCGGAACACTCCTCGCTCGCTGATGCCGTGAGCGAGGATGTCGGCTCGGATTTGATCTGCGATCGAATGCCACTGTTTGGCCAGCTCTGCCTCACCCTCGAGCTCCGCGAGCCGGGCGCCACGGTCGAGCGCAACCCAGCACATCAACTTCGAGGAAACGTAGTGCTTGGGCTCCCCCCGGGCCTCCCAGATCCCTTGGTCGGGCAGCTGCCAGACGTTGATCGCGCACCGCACCTGATCCTGCATCACAGGCCATAGCCGCTGGGGGATGTGGCCCCCCATCTTGGTGTGCAGATAAACGGAATCGAGCACCGCGCCGAACACGTCGTTCTGGCGCTGCCTGAAGGCACCATTCCCGATCCGCACCGGAACCGCGCCCTCGTAGCCGTGCAGGTGTGCGAGCTCCTGCTCCTCGAGGTTGCGCTCCCCCCCGAGCCCGTACATGATCTGAAGCGCGCCGTCGCCGTTACGTTCGAGGTCCGCCACGAACTGCAGGAAGTCATCCGCTTCCCAGTCGAGCCCGAGCGCGTGAAGGCCCCAGAGGGTAAAGGTGGCGTCGCGCATCCAGCAGTAGCGGTAATCCCAGTTGCGCTCACCCCCAGGCGTCTCGGGCAACGACGTCGTGGCGGCAGCGACCGTTGCGCCGGTCGGGGCGTATGTGAGCCCTTTCAGCGTCAGCGCTGAGCGCTGTAGGGCCTGGCGCCAGCGGTGATCGGGGAAGCGCCCACCAGCGAGCCAATCGCGCCAGTAGTGCGAGGTCCGCGCCATGCGCTCGTGGGCATCCTCCCGATCGAGCGGGCACTCGAGCCCATGGGTCCAGCCGAGGGCGACGTAGCACCGCTCCCCCTCGGCGACCGTGTGGCGCGCCCGCGCCCGGTTGCCTTCGATCCCGATCCTCAGATCCGACGCCAGGCGTAACCGTGTATCTCCGTCGGTGACCTCGGCCTTGCCCCAATCGTCGCCCATCATCTCCCAACTGCCGGGAGTTCGGCCGTAGTCGAACATCGGCTCGCAGACCGCCTCGATCTGCACCTGACCTTGGATGCACTCCACCGTACGCACCAGCATGTGATCAGCGTCATAGTCGGTCGGTGGACGGGTGTGCGAGGTCTCGTCGGCGTGCTCGTCGTGCCAGGGCCCGATCGTCAGAGCGTCGCGCACGACGATCCACCCAGAGGGCGTCATCCAGGTGGTCTCGACGATCATCGTCCCGGGCATGTAGCGGACCGAAAGCGGCACCAGGATCCCGTACGGCCCCACCCTGAAGGACCCGGCGCGACGGTCGAGGATCGAGCTGAACACGCTCGGCGAGTCGAACCGCGGAAGGCACATCCACTCGATGCTTCCGTCCGGAGCGACGAGCGCGCCGGTATGGCAGTCCGACAGAAACGCGTAGTCGGCGATCGGAGGAAACGGGGACCCACCGCTGAGCGGTGTGTCGTGCGGCGGAAGCGGAATACTCGGGGACATCAGCGCGCGAGAGCGTAGCCGCGCATGGCCGCGAACGCCGCAATACCGCCACCACACAGCATTCGCCGGACCTCTGGGTGGATCGGGGCCGGCGGCTGTTTTCAGCCCGCAGCCCAGATTGCAGAGGGGCCAGGCGTCAGCTGCCGAGCGTGACTACCAGGTCCGTCAGCACGCCGACGAGGAATCCGGCGCTGAGCATCATCAAGCCGAGCTCGCGGTGGCCGTAGCGCCGCATTCCGTTCCACACCTCGCCGATCACGTACAGGATCGCGCCGCCCGCTGCGGCGTAGAAGGCGAGCTCGAGGGGATGACTTGTGACGCCGTAGCCGACGATCGAGCCGAGAAACGTTGGGCCCCCGCCGATAAATCCTGCCGCTGCCAACCAGCGCCAGGAGGGCGTGACGTCGCCGAGCGGGCCCACGATTCCAAAGCCCTCCGTCGCGTTGTGCAGGGCGAACCCGATAATCAGGACCGTTGCCAGGCTGATCGCGCCCGCCCGGGCCGAAACCCCGATAGCCAAGCCCTCGGCAAAGTTGTGGACGCCGATCGCCGCGGCGATCGTCAATCCCGTTCGGAGCGCCCGGCGCCTGGACGCCTCGAGCTCGAGCGCGAGCGCATCGACCTCCGAGCCGCTCAACGCCGCGGCGGCGGAACCGCCGGCGATCGGCGGATGCCGCGGACCCGCCGGTCGCATGCGGCGCTCGAGCAGGCCGAGCCCAGCGCTCCCGGCAGCAAACCCGCAGGCGAGCAGAACCATCAGCCAGATGACATATCCCACCGACCCGTGGTGGCTCTTGGCCGCCGTGAGCGCCGTATTGATGATGCCGATGCCGTTCGAGAGGACATCGACGAAAATGAAGGCGAGCACACCGACGGCGAACATGGCCATCGCCACGCGCATCCGATTGCCGAGCAGCTTCAGCCGCGCAGCGGGGAGGCCGAGGAAGATTGTGAACCCGGCGAGGGCCCCTAGGGCGATCGTCTGCAGTAGTGACATTGGGTTGCTTACGGCGAGTTAGGGTCCCCTAACCTCGCTCGCACCATACCACGATTAGGGTTGCCTAAGCCACGGTACGTTTCCACGCGAACCCAGTCTCACCTCCCGTGAGGGCGGGAGATTTCGCGACTGCCGCCTCTCGCGCAGATTCTCGGGACTGCCGCCTCTCGCGC
>CATPAX010000086.1 GCA_955652215.1 uncultured Solirubrobacteraceae bacterium
AACCTCGGACCGGACGCGCTAGCGCCCCTCACCCCCTAACCAGCTTCACCATCGGCTCCAGCTGCGCGACCCAACCTCACCGATACGGACCCTTCCAGCCAGCTCCCACAGCTTCTGCGGCACCCTCAATCGCGGCGGCCCCGACAAAGACCGAGCGGCCGGACACCCCCACGAGATGACCGATCAACCATCACCTCCCGAACAGCCACGACCGACTGCTCGAGGACCCAGATAAGTCCGGGCACCCATGAAGCCAGAACCCGAACGGAGGCCTTGACACCCAACGACGTTCAGATAAGGAACGTGTGCCATGCCCGCTGTTCCTGCAGGTGGTCCACAGCAGGAATCTCGGGCCGGTCGTTTGGGCACGTGGGGGTCCCGTGTCACCACGGAGCAGCACTGGGAGCCTCTTGCATGTTGGCCGAGCGGGTTTAGGAACGCTTCCGCGGTGCCACACGCAACGATGGCTCGCCCCGACGACGACAGATATCGCCTGTCCAAGCCGGCGGACGCGTGGCGTCCAGCGACACGCTGCGGGCAAGACGGACTCAGCAAGGACGGCAAGCCTGTGCGAACAGCTGTTGCGATCACCGGGATAAATGGGGGGCAGAGGCTCCGACGGCGTGAGCTTTGGGCGTTCTGCGTGGAGCGGGAGCGACGCTGGCCGGTGAGGGGAACAGTCGCGGGGCGATCTGCCAGTTCACGCCAGGGTCGGCTTGCGACCCGAGGCGAGGAAGTAGACGAACGGCATGACGACGGTGTCCGGTTGGCCAGATGCTCGCGTATCGCGGCGTCAAGCTCGTCGAGTTCGCGCTCGTCCGCTAGTCCCATGTCTAAGATTTGCGGGCGCAAGCTGCGGACCAGGTCTGATCGGATCGTCCGGCGCGAGTGGCCGGCCGGATGCAGCGGGGCCCCCGCTTCCACCGTGACGTCATGGAGACCGGCTTGGCGGTAGAGCTCGGCTAGCCGGCGCCCGGTTAGCGGGTCGGCGCCGTTGCGGGAGAACGCGACGGTGAAGAGCTCGCAGAGCCGGTCGAACGCCGGGTGAGGCGGGTAGCAGATCGCAGCTTCGCCGTCGGCTTCCAGGCTGGCCACCCAGCCGCCCGGTCGGACCAGGCGGACCATTTCGTCGAGCACCTCCGCTGGCTCGGGCAGTGTGACTAGCAGGGTTCGGGCGTGCGCCAGGTCGAAAGAGTTGGATGGCAGTCCGGTATGCCGCGCGTCTGCGCGTACGATCTCTACCCCGCTCCTTGCTCGCTGGGCGACGAGCTCGGAGGCCATCGCGACGTGCGCGGGGTCGGCGTCGAGACCGACTACCCGCCCGCCGGGCAAGACTCGTTCGGTGAGCAGTTCGAGGATGCCGCGCGGTCCGCAGCCGAGGTCGATTGCGCTGTCGCCGGGGCGCAGAGCAATGCGATCCAGCAGGGCTCGGCTCTCGGGTGCGAGCTCGTCGGCCTGCCGCTGCAAGCGAGCGCTCTCAACGGTGTTGCTGCCAAGGGCGTAGACCGCGTTCGGATCGCTCTTTACGCCGACCGCAGATGGAAGGTCGTGCTCGGTGCTCATGGTCGCTCTCTCTCCTTGGTTCATCGAATTGTGACCGACACGAGGCGGGCCGCGGGCAGTCTGGGTGGTTAACAGCACAGTACGAGTGAGATCCCTGCCCGGTTCGCGCGTGCGGATCGCTCGGAGCAGCAACCGTTGTTCCGACGATCGCTCGCCTGCCCATTCCGCCCACGACCGGTGACCGCCGACCGCCGCGTCGTCACCCAAGCGGAGGAGCACGACCGCCGGCGCGCCAGAGCTCACTGGCCGAAACGCGACCGGCATGGCAATGCGGCCACGGCCGGGACTGCCGTCAGACGTCTGCTTCACCTCATAACGGGGCGCCTGATCCGGCTGTGATGCCCCGGACGAGGAACACGAGCGACCCGGGTCAGCAGCTTGTTCTTGCTCCGGTGCGACAGCCGGAACGATCGCCTCCAGCCTTCGATCTCCTTGGGCTTTATCGCCTTCAGCGGCATCTCGCCAAACGCCGGCAGCAGATGTGCCCTTAGCGCGGAGCGGTAGTCCTGCAGCGTCGAGGGTTCGCGCTCGCGGTCCTACTCGATGAAGCGCAGCCACTCGGCGGCCGCGCGCGCGAACGTCGCTCCGGTTCGCACGCTCCCCGGAAGCGCCCCACGCCGCGCCTGATCGAGCACATCGCGCAGCCACGTTTCGGCGGCGCTTGGTGAACCAGCCCACGGGCGGACGTCCCCGTCCCGGCCGTGCAGGGCCGAGCTTCCTCTGCACCTGCCAGCCGTCGGGCAGTCGGTACTTCCGTACCAGACCGGACCTCGGGGGCGCTCAACCCGGAAGACACGACCTGTAGGCACACGTACTGAGACGCTCACGCGCCAAGTCGTACGCGAATCTCGGGACATAGTGGGGGCAGAAAACGTTTCCGCGGAAACGTCCTGCTCCACCGACTGGCCGGTGTACAGCAACTTTCCTGATGCCGCCGGTGGGGATCGAACCCACGACCTTCGGATTAAAAGTCCGCTGCTCTGCCAGCTGAGCTACGGCGGCCGATCGTCATGATCGCATCCGCTCCGCCGAGCAAGCTCTCGCGGGTGCGGTCGCGACCGTGTCAGCCCAACAGCGCCACTGCCTCCATCTCGACAAGCATCCTGGGGTCGATCAGCGCGCTCACCTCGACCATCGTCATCGCCGGCGGACTCCCCGAGAAGAACTCGCCGTGAGCGCGACCGACCTCGTCGCCGCGGGCGATGTCGGTCACATAGATCCGGGTCTGGATCACGTGGGCAAGCGAAGCGCCCACCCTGCCGAGCTCCCGCTCGATCTTGGCGATGATCTCGCGGGTCTGCTCGTACGGCGTCTGGCCCAGGACCACTCCGTTGGGGTCAACCGACGTCGTCCCTGCGGTAATCACCAGGTTCCCGGCGACGACCACTCGGCAGAACCCGTTTGGGCCCTCCCACGGCGATGGCGGATCCCCAGGCAGCCGCCGGATCGGATCCGCCATCAATGGCGGAAATGGCGGCGCTTGGTGAACACCATCACGCCCTTTACGGCATCGACCGCCGCGACCACGTCAGGATCTCGGACCGAGCCACCGGGCTGGATGATCGCCTCGATCCCCTCATCGATCGCCCGCTGCGGGCCGTCGGCGAACGGGAAGAACGCGTCGGAGGCCATGACCGCGCCCCTCAAATCCGAGCGTGCTTTCTCGATCGCCAGCCGAACCGAGTCAACGCGGCTCATCTGTCCGGCCCCGATACCCACCGTCGCGAGCTCACGCGTGAGCACAATCGCGTTAGAACGCACGTGCTTTGCGACCTTCCAGGCGAACAGCAGCTCACTCCATTCGGTCTCGGTCGGACGACGCTTGCTGACGACCTGCATGTCGATCCGCTCCTCTAGGTCGGCGTCGCGATCCTGGACGAGCATGCCGCCCACGACCTGGCGCAGGTGCGGTTCGATCAGATTCGGCGAGCGCCGCTCGCGATCATCGAGAAGCCGGGTATTAGGTTTGTCGGACAGCACATCGATGGCGTCGTCGTCGTAGCCCTTTGCGAACAGCACCTCGACGAACTGACCCACAAGCAGCTCCGCAAGCTCCTTGTCGACGCGCCGGTTCAGACAGACGACGCCGCCGTAAGCCGACATCGGATCGCAGGCGAACGCCCGCTGGTAGGCCTCCACCGCAGTCGTGCCGAGGGCTACGCCGCACGGATTGTTGTGCTTGACGATTACGCACGCAGGCACCTGGAACTCGCCGAGCAGAAGCCGGCCTGCGTCGAGGTCGAGAAGATTGTTGAACGACAGCGGCCTGCCGCCGAGCTGAGCGACCATCGAGAGGACATGGGTCCGCGCTCCGACCTGGGCGTAGTACGCCGCACGCTGATGGGGGTTCTCGCCATACGGCAATTCGAGGACCCGCTCGAATGCCCGCACCATCAGCGGTGGGAAGTCCTCCCGCTTCTCCTGGAACCATCGCGCGATCGCGGTGTCGTAGCGGGCCGTGTATGCGAACGCCTCGGCGGCGAGGCTCTCGCGCGTGGTCGACGATATCTGGCGGTCGAACTCGCGCAACTCCGCGAGGATCGCGTCATTGCTTTCGGGTGAGACCACGGGCGCCACAAAGGCACAGTTCTTGGCCGCCGCCCTGATCATCGTCGGGCCGCCGACATCGATGTTCTCGATCACCTCTTCGTCAGACACGCCGCGCCTGCCGGCGGTCCGCTCGAATGGGTAGAGGTTCACGCACACCAGATCGATGAATTCGACCTCGTGCTCCTCCGCGGAGCGCAAGTGGTCGGGATGGTCACGCAGCGCTAGCAAGCCCGCGTGCAGCTTCGGATGAAGGGTCTTGACGCGGCCGTCCATGATCTCGGGGAACCCGGTCAGGTCGGACACCTCACGCGTGCGGATTCCGGCTTCGGAGAGCTCCCGGGCGGTACCGCCGGTCGAGATGATCTCGATGTCGAGCTCCCGGAGGCCGCGGGCGAACTCGACGATCGCGGTCTTGTCTGAGACAGACAGCAGCGCGCGGGCGATCTTCACCTCGCCGGCGGCAGTCGGCTCGAAGCCAGTGAAGGGCTTGGTGCCCTGCTCCATCGCTCGCGACTCTACCGGTCTATGAGCACCCTACGCGGGTTCGCGGGATCGAAGCGCACCGCGCCGCGAGCGATCGCCCGCACAGCCTCCGGCAGCAGCTCGTACTCGATCGGCCGCAGTAGCTCGGCCACTCGACTGGGATCTCTCGCATCCGCAAGCTCGAGCGCGCGCTGGAAAATCACCGGGCCGCTGTCCACCCCCTCGTCGACGAAATGAACGGTGACGCCGAACACCGTCGCGCCGTATTCGACCGCCTGGTGGACGGCACGCAGTCCCGGAAATGCCGGTAGCAGAGCAGGGTGGACGTTGATCACGCGGTCGGGGAAGCTCCCGAGGAAATCGGCGCTGAGCAGCTGCATGTAGCCCGCGAGAACGACCAGCTCGACGCCTCGCCCGGCCAGCCAGTCCGCAATCGCCCGATCGCGCTCCTCGCGGGTGGGGTAACGATCACGAGGGAACGACTCGGTCGGCAATGCCGCTGCTCGGGCGCGTCCGAGCGCCCGCGCCTCGGCCTTGTCCGACGCCACGGCGACGATCGCGATGCCGTCGCGGCCATGCACTTTGTCGATCAGGGCCTGGAGGTTGGTGCCCTCGCCTGACGCGAGCACCCCTACGTTCACGCGGCCTGCTCCGAGCGGATGGCCCCGCGGCAGATGTCGCAGCAGTCAGCTGGCCGGGACGGCGCGACTGCGTCTCCGAAGTGAGTGAGCAGCGTCGCGCGCCGGCAGCTGGTGCGCTCGACGTAGCCCCAGATCGCGCGGTACTGGCTCCAGCGGGCTCGCTCTGCGTCGCGCGCCGAGCCCCGGCACAGCGCGATCGCTCTCGAGTCGGCGTCGCTGCACACGCGCCCGGCGAGCCGGTCCGGCGAGGATGGCTCGGGCACTACCACCCCCGCCCTGGCCAGGTGTCCCACCACTGCCCGGAGCAGCTCATGATCGTCTTCGCGGCGAGACCTGGGCCTACCAGTCAGTCCGGTAGCCGCGAGCAGCTCCGCCGCCGGCATGTCGTAGCGCCCGTCGAGCCCTGCCCAGCGAAGCCGCTCAGCGACCTGTTCGAACGCGCCCTCGGGAATCCGGGATCGCTCGATGAAGAATACGTGCAGCCCCTTGTCGCGCTTCTCCACGAGCAGCAGGCAGCGGGCAGGCAGCCCATCGCGCCCCGCCCTACCCGCCTCCTGGTAGTAGGCCTCGAGCGACGCTGGAACGGTGGCATGGCACACGGTCCTCACGTCGTGCTTGTCGATGCCCATTCCAAACGCATTGGTAGCGACAATCACCCGGCAGGCGCCCGTCATGAAGCGCTCCTGGGTGACAGAACGCAGCCCTCGGTCGAGGCCCGCGTGGTAGGGGAGGACTTGCTCCGACAAACCTCCGGTCAGGTGTCTTGCCAGGGCTGCGCCGGCCTCGCGGGTCCCGACGTAGACAATCGCCGGAAGTGCATCGGGCTTTCTCAGCGCCTCCACCAGACGCCGGCGCTTCTCGATCGCGCCGCCACAGCGGACCACGTCGAACTCGAGGTTGGGTCGGTCGAACCCGGTCCTGACCCGGACCGGAGTCCGAAGCGCGAGCCGCCGGACGATGTCGTCCGCCACCCCCGGGGTTGCGGTCGCAGTAACCGCCATCGTGGCGTGCGCTCCGAGCCTTCGAGCCGCGTCGGCGAGCGCGAAG
>CATPAX010000087.1 GCA_955652215.1 uncultured Solirubrobacteraceae bacterium
GTCAATCACCTGTTTCCCGGCAAGTGTTGGTTGTCCTGCAGGCCTTCGATAGAACAGACGTTTAGATCGTCTCGCCAATGCGCCTGAGGCTATATCACCACCGGGACGGCGCGCGGATCGCGTACCGCGAGACCGGCGCCGGGCCGCCCCTGGTTCTCCTTCACTCGCTGGGGCTCTCCCACCGGGAATGGGAGCCGGTGGTGGGTCCGCTCTCCCGTCGGTTCCGGGTGGTACTGCCGGATTTACCGCTGCACGGCGACTCCGAGGACCGCCCGCGTCATCCCTACACGCCGGAGTGGCTGGCGGAGGTGGTGGCCGGGTTCTGTGCTGAAGCCGCCGGACCCCGACCGCTCGTCGCCGGCCACGAGTTCGGCGCCGAGCTGGTATTGAGGGCGCTGAACGCCGGAGAGCTCGTACCTTCGAAGCTCGTTCTCAGCTCGACGCGCCTCCATCGCCGGGACGAGCACTCGGCGATACGCGCCACCTGGCGGGCCGCGTGTCAGGCGGCCGCGATCCCTGGGCTTGACCGGCTGCTCTCCCACGGCGCCGCGCTCGTGTTTCGGCCAGGGCTCGGAGAGCACCTTTCCGCGCAACGCAACCCGGCGGCAAGAGACCTCGTTCGTCACGCATTCGCCGACGTCGGCGGCAACGGCAACCGGGCGCGCTCCTGGGCAAAGTTCGCGCGCGCCTGGCCCGTCGGCGCTCAGCACCAGTTCCTCGATGGCTATGCGCAGATCGCAATCCCTGTGCTGCTTCTCTGGGCCGAGCAGGACACTGCCCATCCGCTCCCGGGGGCCCAGGAGGCACTCGATGTAATTCCCGACGCGCAGCTGCGGACGCTTCCAGGGACCGGATTCCTGATCGCCTATGACGATCCGGTCGGGGTCGCGCGCGAGCTGATTGCCTTCTGCGGCTAACGGCCGGCGAACACGGTCCTACGCGCGCGCCGCCGCGGTGGGTCTGCGTGCCCGCACTGGACGGGCGGTCGAGTCCCGCGTCCTGAGCTCCGGCTCGATAACAGTCCGGCGCCGGCGAACGCGGCGCCCGTCGATCGCCGCGAGGACCATCTCGACCGCCTCATCGGCCACGCGCTCTGCCCCCCAGTGAAACGTCGTCAACGGCGGCGCAAGCAGGGCCGAGACAGGATGGTTGTCATATCCGACCACCGACAACTGCCGTGGTATCTCCAGCCCGAGCTCGCGGGCTGCGCCGTAGACGCCGTAGGCGATCGAGTCCGAGAAGCAGAAAGCAGCCGTCGGACGGCGCGCGCCGGACAGCACTTCCCGCGCGACCGCCGTCGCGTCTTCGAGCTCGTAAGGAGAGGTTCCGACGACCACCTCGAGTCCGAGCCGCTCTGCTTCGGTGGCAACGTAAACGTCCGCCGGCCGGTCCATGGTCGGTGAGCCAGGTGGCCGCAGCACCGCCACCCGGCGATGCCCTAGCCCGTGCAGATGCTCGAGGGCCTGACTCACGCCACGCCGGTTCTCGAACACGACCTCGCCGGCCGTCGCCGCGCCCTCGAGCGCATCCCCGATCGACACGACCGGCAGAGCCTGCGCAAGACCCGCCCAGAACGGATCCGCCGGGTCAACCGGGGAGACGATCAGCGCGTCGACCCGCTGGTCGCGCAGCTGCGCCGCGAGCTTGCGCTGCCTCACCGGATCGCCGCCGGGATCGAGCACCAGGACGTAGCGGTCGTGGGCGAGCAGCGCGCGCCGGACTTCGGACATCAGCCGCTGCTGCCAGAGGTCCTCCAGGGACGGCCCCAGGATCCCGACCATCCCAGTCCGCCCTGTGGCCAGCGCGCGAGCGATCGGATGCGCTTCGTATCCCAGCTCGTCGGCGAGCTTGCGGACTCTTTCCTGGGTCGCCTCGGAGACCTGAACGCCGCGCAGGGCATAGGAAACGGCGGCGGGCGAAAGCCCCGCCGCGTCCGCGACCTCCCGCAAGTTCACGCGCTTGGCGTTAGGAGACACGATTTAGCCAGCTTTTGATAGGTCCCGGTGGGGCCGGAATAATGCCACCACCGCTCGCGGGACGGCGTGACCTCTTGACAGTAGCATTCTGAACCGGTTAACTGAAGCGATTCAGTTAACCGGTTCAATTTCTTCAACCTAGTGCAGATTGACGTTCATCAACACCTCTGGCCACCACCGCTAATCGCAGCTCTCCGGAGCCGTCCCCGGGCACCGCGTCTTCGGGGATGGACCCTCGAGCTTGACGGGCACCCGGACTCCGAACTGGATCCGTCCGACCACGATCCCGCCGCTCGCGCCAGACAGGCGCTTGAGGATGGTCTCGACGTCGCGATGGTCTCACTGTCGAGCCCGCTGGGAATCGAGCTCCTACCGCCCCGTGAGGCCGACGAGCTGCTCGAGGCATACCACGCGGGCGCTCGCGAACTCCCGGCGCCGTTTCAGGGATGGGCAGCCGCGAGGCTCACACGTCCCGACCCCAAGATGCTCGAGCGCGAGATCGAGCACGGGGCAGCGGGGCTGCAGCTGCCCGCCACCGCCCTGCTCGACGATTACGGCTACAGGCACGCCGCTCCCCTACTTGATCTGCTCTCCGAAGCGGGGCTGCCGCTGTTCATCCACCCGGGGCCTGCGCACGGCGTGCGCGGCGGCCCCGGGTGGTGGCCGGCGATCGTCAGCTACGTCCAGCAGATGCACGCCGCCTGGTTTGCGTTTCGCGAGTACGGCCGCCCGAGGTACTGCGATCTGCGGGTGTGCTTCGCGATGCTCGCCGGCCTGGCGCCGCTCCATGGCGAGCGCTTTGCCTCCAGGACCGGGCGGCGCAGCCCGCTTGACCCCGACGCGTTCCTGGAGACGTCCTCCTACGGGACGCGTGCGATCGACGCGACCGTGCGCGTGCTCGGCGTCGACGTGGTCGTGAACGGCTCGGACCGTCCGTACTCCGCTCCGGCGGTCCCTGATCTCGGGATCGCCGCCGCGACTGCCATCCGCAGCGCAAACCCACTCCGACTACTAAATCTAAAGGAGGTGAGCAATGGCGTGGCACTCGCTTCCGCCGCGCGATCTTGAACTTCGTGAGCTCGAGGCGCTGGTCAATGAGCTGGCCACTGAGCCCGACCGCTGGCTAGCGCACGTTGCCTTCAGCCAGGGGCAGCGTCACTTCACCTCGCTTCACCGCGACGACTTCCTCGACGTCTGGGTGATGTGCTGGCGCCGAGTCGACGACACCGGCTGGCACGACCACGACGTTTCCTCCGGCGCCGTCAGGGTCATCTCCGGCCTGCTGCGGGAAACGAGGCCTCGGATCGGCGGAGTTCCCGCGGAGCGTCTCGTCGGGCCCGGCCAGTCAATCTCCTTTGGCCCAGACCACATCCACCGCCTGTCCGGAGACGTCGAGGAGTCGGTCTCGATCCATGCTTACTCTCCGCCGCTCTGGCGGCTTGGTCAGTACTCGATCACGGGCGACGGCGTGATGCGCCGGCAGTCGGTGAGCTACGCCGATGAGCTGCGCCCGATCGAGGACGAGCTGGCGGCCTGATCTACTGCGAGGTCAGCCTCGCCACGATCTGAGAGAAGGCGCGGTTCGCACATTCGCGGATCTGCTGGTCGCTCAGCAGCTGCACCGGGTGGGGGATCAGCACCATCCGGTAATCGGGCATGCCGAGCAGCCGCGCCTGCTCGAGCGCCTCGTCGACGAAGGGCTCCGTGGCAACCGCCGCGGTCGCAATGCCGAGTCGCTCGAGCGCCACCATGTCGCGCACACTGCACGACGTGCATGATCCTCAGTCGGCGAGGCCCTCAACCACGAGGTCGCCACGGTTGGCGATCCGCCGGATGATCTCGGGGCCCGCGGGCTTCGAGAAGATCGGCTTGACGACGCGGAAGGTGTGCGCGCCCTGCTCCACCAGCAGCGCCTCGATCCGGTCGAGGAACTCCTCGCCACGGCGCTTGTTGATGTCAAGCAGGCCGACTTGTGCGCCGGCAATGCTCTCGCGACGGGGCGCGAGCGGCTCTGGGGAGCGGTGCCGGTCATCGAAGGGGCTCACGTAGTTCATTCGATCTCCTGGCTGATGATCTCTGCCTCCATTCCGAGACACGGTCCGAACACGGCCGAATAGCGACCCGCCTCGCCGCCTGCGACGACCAGCACGATGTTCTCGGGAGCATCCCACTTATGGATCGGCCGATCGTCGGCGGCCTGGTTCACCACCGGGGTGCTCTCGCCCCAGCGAAGCTCTCCGGCAGGTCGTTGCGCGGCCCGGAAGATCTCCTCGCGAACGCGCTGCTTACTCCAGCCGGACGCGCCGAACAGTGCCGCATGCTCGGGGCAGA